>NZ_JBFULT010000062.1:0-20702 GCF_054049755.1 Bradyrhizobium sp. P5_C11_2 | reverse complement strand
GGGGCAATAGTGCATCGCTCCCCGGGGAGAGCACGAAGGACACCGTTAAAACCATCCGCGCAGGGAAGGCCGGGCGACCGGCAACACCTGTGGTCCAAACCGTGTGCATTTCCATCGCGCACGGACTTGCGGGTGCCGCCGGCGCCCGGCCTTCCCTGCGCCCTTTGGCCAAGAAGGGGCGATGAGTTGAGCAAGGCTCGGGCGAAACAAGCCGCGAGAATGCGAAGCCATGCGTGCACCTGGATACGGCTTTGAAGATGCGGCTTTCGTGCCCCGGACGCAGCGCAGCGCCCCCTTCGGCGATGCGATGCAAAGCCGGGGCCCATGCCTCGGAGAGGATTTTCGAGCAACGTGGGTCCCGGCTCTGCGCCGCAACGCGAGAGCGTTGCAGCGCGTCCGGGACACGAAAGTGAGTTACGCCGTCGCGCGCTGCCGCTCGGTCAGCGCCTCGCCAAAGGCCTCGAACAGCTTGCGGTTGACCGGATTGCGCTGGGGGTCGTATTCGGCGTGCCATTGCACGCCGAGCGCGAAGGTCGGGGCTTCCGCGATGCGGATCGCCTCGATGGTGCCGTCCTCGGCGATGCCTTCGATCAGCACGCGCTTGCCGGGATCGAGGATGCCCTGGCCGTGCAGCGAATTGACCCGGATCCGCTCGCAGCCGAGCAGCCTTGCGAACGCGCCACCGGGCGTCAGGTCGACGTCGTGGCGGTCGGCGAACACCACGGTCGGGTCGGGATGGATCTCGCCGTTCTCGAGCCTCGGCATGCGATGGTTCATGCGGCCGGGAATTTCGCGGATTTCCGGGTGCAGCGAGCCGCCGAAGGCGACGTTCATCTCCTGGAGGCCCCGGCAGATGCCGAACAGCGGGATGCCGCGGGCGACGCAGGCGACCGAGAGCGCCAGCGCGACCTCGTCGCGGTGGATGTCATAGGGCTCGTGCTTCTCGCAGGGGTCGACGTTGAAGCGGGTCGGATGGACGTTGGCGCGGGCACCGGTGAGGACGATGCCGTCGACGGTATCGAGCAGCGCACCGATATCGGTGATGTCGGGCGAACCCGCGAACATCACCGGCAAGCCGCCGGAGACCTCGGCCACGGCGCGCAAATTACGCTCGCCGACCATCTGGACCTGAAATCGATTTTCGACGCGATGGGCGTTCCCGATCACGCCGACGACCGGCTTTCTCATCTTCCGTTCCGACCTCCTTGCGAAGAAGATTCTCCAAACATGCCCTTCCGAAGGAACAAATTCAACCGAAGGGATCGCGGGACGGCAATGCTATTTTCGCGCCAATGGCGCCGCCTTGGCGGCCGGGCGGCCCCTCAGGCGCCGCCACACCCCGGGGCCGAACAGCCGGATCCGGTCGAACAGCACAGCCCCCAGGATGGCGCTCGCGCCGCCGAGGAAGGGGAAGGCGTAGTAGGCGTAGCGGTTGAACCCATAGATGAGGAATGCCGGAAACGCGGCGCTGATCAGCGCCAGCAGGATCATCAATGTGCCGCCAGCCGCCAGGCTCGCAGGGATCGGCGGCGCCAATCCGAACCGGGCCGCGACGACCCCGACAAGCAGGACGACCACGAGGATCAACGTCGCAGCCGACACCCACCGGATCGGTCCCGGGAGGTCATCGTACTCGCTCGAGACGCTCAATCCGCAGCACAGCCTGGCCCGATCCCCTCGCGGCTGGTAGCCGAGCGTCAGCAGGTAGCTCAGCCCCAGCTGCAACCGATCCGGCGACGGCAAGACCCGCCCCTCCAGCCACCCATAAGGCTTGTAATAGTCGTAGATCAGTTGCCGGGGCTTGAGCCCGGTCGGAATTCCAAAGAACGGGAACGGGTCCCGTTGCGCGAAGAACTCGTAGCCCTGCGGATTGACGGTTCGCCGCGCCACGCTGTTTGCGTCGAACAGCAGGAAGTACATCTCGCGCAGGAAATGCCTGGTGAGATGCCGATACAGCGTCGACGGCGTCGTCAGCGTTTCGATGAAGATGTCGCGAACCACGTTTTCGACGTCGGCAGGACTGTCGCCGGGCTTCTCCAGCAAATGGATGGCGCCGAAGGGCCATTGATAGACGCCCGCATCGGCCCAGCCGGTCGGGGTGTCCGCGGCCCGCATCTTGTCGACAAACGCCCGCGCGTTGGCTTTCCGGTCGAGATGGACACCGTGGTCGAAATCGGCGGAATAGCCGACCACGAACGCCATGACCGCGAGACTCTCACTGCCGGCCGGACGCTTTCCGATCGCGTAATTGACGGCGGTCGGGATCAGATACACGGCTGTGGCGAGGCTGCCCGCCAGCGCGAGCACGGTCAGTCGGCGGACCCATCCGGCATCCAGCACCACGGCCAGCCAGAGCAGGATGATCGCAGCTTGTCCGACCGCCGCCGACCGGCACGTCATGACGGCCCCGAGGGTCACCCCGACGGCCGCCGCGGCGATGAATGGCGACCACTTCCTGAAGGCGAGGCCTGCGGCGATGAAGGCCGCGAGGCTGACCAGGAAGTTGGAAATGGTCTCGGCGCCGATCGTGTTGTCGTAGTGAACCGTGCGCCCATAGAGCGCGGCGATCAGAAAGGCCAGGACCGACAGGATGCGGGGCGCGCCGGCAAAGCGCACCGTCGCGGCAACGAGCAGGGCCGCACCGATGCTCATCAGATGCTGGGCCATGACGAAGACCAGGATATGCGGGCCGAACAGCTTGGACAGCAGCACCAGGAAGACCGCCATGCCATACGGCCGCTTGCCGGTATCGTCGAGGTAATGGCCCCTCAGGATGGACTCCGCTTCGTCCAGATAGGCGCCGCCATCCTCGTGCAGGAAATGATCCGGCCAGGCCACCAGAAAGGCCAGGTGAACCGCCAGCGCGAGGCCAATCACAMCCAGCCATATCCAGAACCATGCGATGCGGCCTGCCCATGCAGCGAGTGCCGGCCGCCCCGTGGGCGGGGCCCCTACGCCTTCGATGTCGGTAGCTGGCAATGGATTCTCCGGATGGGTTGACTGCGCCAAGTTCGCCAACGAGATCACGTCATGCCGGCCGGGTGCCGGACACCGTCCAACTATAGCCGTGGCGATGGTAGAGCCTGATATCCTCGAAGCCGCCATCCGACAGCAGCGCCTCCGCCTCGGCGCGCGTGTAGTATTTCGCGTAGGCGGGATTGAGCTGGTCGTAGATGGTCAGGCGGCGAACGCTGCGCGGAAACTTTGCCAGCACCGAAAGCATGTAGGACCGCATCGGAAGCGGCAATATCCGGCACAGCCCGATATAGGCCGTCAGCCCCCACTCGAGACCATGGGACAGCGCAACGAGGAGCCGGTGCGGCAGCCGGACGGTGAGCTTGCGCAGCGGAATCGCGAGCGACAGATAGGTCTCGTTGCCTTCGTAGCCATAGAGCCAGACAATGCAGCGTCCTCCCGGGCGCAACGCATCATGCGCCGCGCGGACCACGGGCGCCGGTTCGGGGATATGATGCAGGACGCCCATCGAAACCACATAGTCGAGCCCGAGACCGGGCGGCAAGCGGTCGCCGGGCACCTGCAAATAGTCGATGCGGTCGGCGGCGGGGGCGGTATTTTCCTTCAGGACCAGCATGGCGGCGGAAGGCTCGACCGCGACGACACGACCGGCCCCGGCATCGAGCAGCATGTTGACGATGCGTCCGGTGCCGCTGCCGATATCGGCGATCCGCTTGCCCTTGACGTCATCCAGGGCGAGCAGCGGACCGAACAGGTCGGCCAGCAGATCCGCCGACCCGTAATAGCCGGGGTTGTCGCGGAACGCGGTCCATTGCTCCCCGAAATCGCTGATCGTTTGATCCTTCAGGTCCGGCATGCGTTCGCTCCCGGCCACATGCGCTCAGCGCGGCGCCGGGGCTGCCAGCCCCGTCAACCAGATGCCCAGCGTCAGGATCGGCCATAGCGCGAACGCGTTGTCGCTCCTCCGCGCGAGGTGATCCTTCCACAGCAGCCGGATCGCATCCGGCTTCATGAAGGGCGCAAAAACATCGGCGTCACGGTCGAGCACGCGATCACAGATCGGCTGCAACCCGCCCCGCCGCATCAGTTGCGCGATCGGCACGTTGAAGCCGCGCTTGCGCGACCAGGCGGCCTCGCCCGGCATGCCGAGGCGTTCGGCCAGCTTACGCAACACGTATTTCGGAGCCCCCTTGGGCCAGGGATTGAGCAGCGAGACATCGATGGCACCCGCGAGGTCCATGACCCGTCGATCCAGGATCGGAACGCGCACCTCGAGACCATGCGCCATGCTCATCGCATCGACCTTCATGAGAACGCTTTGCAGATGGAAGCGCTGGTCGGCGATCAGCGCCCGATCCAGCACCTTCTCGTGCGGCTCCGAATAATATCCGGCGTATTCCGCGAACGGGTCGGTCGATGCAAGGTCGGCCATCCCGCGGCCATAGATCCTCTCGGCGAGAAACCGGGGAACGAGCCGCCGCCATTGCAGATGCGGGCTGTTGCCGCCTTCGCCGAGACCGAGCGCAAAGCGGGCGAGTTGCGCCGCCGCCGGAAGCCGCTTCTCGTTGCCGCGCACGGACGCATAGGCCAGGCGGCCGGTCAGGCCGGCAACGCCGCGCGGAACGACGTGGCGCGCGCCCTCCGCCATCATGGTCGCGGCATAGGTTTCATATCCCGCAAAGAATTCGTCGCCGCCGTCGCCCGAGAGCACCACCGTGCAATGCTGACGGACCGCACCGGCCAGGTGATAGAAGCCGAGCGCGCCGGTATCGGCGCATTGACCGTCGAAATGATGGACGACCGCCCGCAGCGCCGCCTCGGCACCCTCGCCCGCTTCCCCGTCGATGACGTCGAGCGAGAGGCCGGCGGAGGCCGCGATCTGCCGCGCCACCGCCGTTTCGTCATGGCTCTTCTCGCTAAAGCCCGCCGTGAACAGGGGCGGCTTCAATCCGAGCCGCCCGAGCGTGAGGCTGATGAGCGAACTGTCGATGCCTCCGCTCTGCAGCACGGCGAGCGGCACGTCGCTCACCATCTGGCTTTTTACCACGGTCTCGATCGTCGATTGCAGCCGGCCAACCGCTTCATCGAGGTCGTCGATCACCGGCGCGCGGACCGGACGCCAGAAGCATCGCTCGGTCCGCTCGTTGGCGGTGAAGCCAATCGTCGTGCCGGGCGGGAGTTGCTTGATCTCCTTGAACAGGCTCTGCCGCGTGCCGGCGTGGCCTGCGGCGAGGTATGTGTGCAACGCGACCGGGTCGATTTGCGCAGCCACCTCCCCGCCTGCCGTGATTCCCTTGATCTCGCTCGCGAACAGGACGCTGCCCGCGCTCTCGAAATAGTACAGCGGCTTTATCCCGATCCCGTCGCGCGCAAGGATCAGGCGGCGCTCCTGGCGGTCCCACAGGCCGATGGCGAAAAAGCCCTCCAGCCGCTCGAACATCGCGTCGCCCCAGGCGAGATAGGCGTAGGGGAGGATTTCGGTGTCGCAGCTGCTGCGAAAGCGGAAACCGAAGGATCGCTCGAGTTCGCTTCGCAGTTCCCGGTCGTTGTAGATCTCGCCGTTATAGGTGACGGCGATACGGCCGGAGGCATCGAGCATCGGTTGGCGCCCGGCATCGGAGAGATCGCGGATGGCGAGCCGGCGGTGGGCGAGGCCGACGGGTCCTTCCAGCCAGGTGCCCTCGCCGTCCGGCCCGCGGTGGATCAGCGCCGCCGACATCGCCGCAACGGCACGGCCGTCGGCGGCGCGACCGTCACGATGGAAGACGCCCGCTATGCCGCACATCGCGTTCCCTTGCCGAGGGAGGTCATGGTCGCTGGTTCATGATTTGCTTCAGAAGCACCGCGAGCAATCCCATCGCGACGACGAGAATGCTGAGCAGGATCGCGCCGACACCGAGGACGAAGGCACTGACGAGCTGAAGGATGATCCCGCCGATCAGCGAGACCAGTGCGAGCGCCATGCACATCATCGCCAGCAGCACGAAGATCTTCAGCGGATTGTAGTAGGTGCAGGCCTCCAGAACGTATTGCAGGGTCCGGACGGAATCGCGGAACAGGTTCACCTTGGAGCGGCCGATCCGCTCGTTGTAGTCGATGTTGATGTAGTCGACGAACTTCGCGTTCAYCATGTAGGCAAGCGTCAGCGACGTCGTGAAGCTGAAGAGGTCGCTGACATGTTCGAAATAGGAGATGGCAACCTGCCGGCCGAACACGCGAAGGCCGGAGTTGATGTCGGGAATGTCGCGGTTGGCGGTGAATTCGACGATCGCCTTCAGGATTGCGCGCAACGGCGACTTCAGCATCGACTCCCGGTAGTTGGGCCCGGTCCGGGCGCCGACGACCATGTCAAAACCCTGGTTGAAGCGTGCGATCAGTGCCGGAATCGCCTCCATCGGATAGGAGCCATCCGCATCGCTGATGACGATCGTATCGTAGGACGCGGCGCGAATTCCATCCTTCAGCGAGCGGCCATAGCCGATGTTGTGGGGATGCCTGACCACCTTTGCACCCGCCTGTTCGGCGAGCGCGCCGGTCCCGTCGGCAGAACCATCGTCGACGACGACGATTTCATAGGGGGTCAGTTGAGCGCCGTTGAGAGCCGCCTTGGCCCGATCAATGGTTTCAACAATGCCGTTGCACTCGTTGAGTGCAGGAATGACGACTGAAATCATACGCGGCGTGCAATGCAGGTGACGGATTGCCCAAAGAAACTTCGCGACAGCGGATCGAGCGCCCGCGACAGCGGCACGATATACTTGTCGAATAGTGCGATCTGACCGTTGACCGCGTCATCGTTCAGCGACTGGTGCCGCTTCAGGCGATTGGCAAGCCATCCCAATCCGCCAATGGGATTGAAGTAGCTGAGCCGAACCAGTTCGACCGGCTGATCCGCAAGCAGGCCGCCCAGACGCGTCGTGGTGTAACGGCGGCAGTGCCCCGCCAGGCGATCGAGGTCGTTATAGAGCAGCATCAGCGCCGGTACGCTGATCAGGAGGTGCCCGCCCGGTTTCAACACGTCGACCAGATTGGCAATTGCCGTGGCGTCATCCTCGATGTGCTCGAGAACGTTGATCGAGAAGACCGCATCGACGCCTTCGGGAAACAGCGACCGCAACTGATCCCGGACCAGGATATCGCAGACCGCAAACTTTCGGCCGGGCATGGTCCGCGTGGCCTGCTCGACGCTCTCGCGGTCGTGGTCCACCCCGCAATAGTCGCCGAGCTCGCCAAGCGCCTTACTGTAGTGCCCGTGACCAAATCCGATCTCGACGATTTTTCCCCTCAGATGAGGGCGGAACTGATCGATCACCCAATTCATGTAATTCTGCGCGTCCGCTATCGCGCTTGAATAGGTATCGGCTCCGGTCTTGAGACCGTCGACTGGGATATCCTGCAGTGGACGAGCGACTTGGACCATGGGAACCTGCCCTTTTCCTGCAGCCGAATTAGCAGGACGAACTATGTTTCTCAAGGGCGTTCGGCATTGAGCTCACGTTCAAGTTGAAGGCCGGCGTGGATCGCCCTCGGCAACGCCATTTGTMGCACCCTCGACATCGCGCGGTGCGCCTTGACTTTGGTTCCACGAGGAAGCTGGCTCTCGCGCGCCGGTTCGGACGAAACGATCCCGGCGGACGGATCCAGGCACGGCCGGAAGGCCAGAAAGAAGATGCGACTTGACCCTTCCAGCAGATGAACGATGCCGGACCCGCAGCGATCTGGCCTGGGCGATTGCGGTCGGCGGCATCGGCGTGGTGCTGTTCACCGCGCTGCTCGCCTTCACCTGGTACTTTGCGGCCACCCTGCTCCTGATCTTCACCGGCATGCTGCTCGGCGTCGGCCTCAACGCGCTGACCAATGCGCTCGGCCGTCGCGTGCACCTGCCGCATACGCTGCGGCTTGCGATCGTCTGCGTCGCGCTTGCCGTGATGCTCGCAGGCGTTGCCTATCTCGGCGGGGCAACGATCGCGGAGCAGGCCTCTCTGCTCAGCAAAACCATCAAGTCGCAGATCACCAATGTCAGGTCCTTCCTCGAGAACCACGGCATCGACACCAGCTTCTTCGATTTCGGCAGCGCCGCTCCCGCCTCCACCTCCGACGCGGAATCGGCGCCCGCTCCGGGCGCGGCCTCACGTGGCCAATTGCCGGGCGCAGGCGCCCTCGCCTCCAGCGGCGGGGCCATCGTGAGCCAGACCTTCAAGCTGCTGCTCGGCACCATCAGCGCCGTCGGCAATGTGTTCATCGTGCTGTTTCTCGGGCTGGCCTTTGCCGCCCAGCCCGGCATCTATCATGACGGCCTGCTATTCCTCGCACCGGCCAGGCATCGCACCCGCGCGACCCTCATCATCGACCGCATCAGCGAGACTCTGGAACGGTGGCTGATCGCGCAGATCATCGTCATGCTCGCGGTCGGCGCGGTGACCTGGATCGGACTTGCCATCATCGGCATCCCCGGCTCGTTCATCCTGGGGATTCAGGCCGGCCTGCTCGCCTTCATCCCGACCGTCGGCGCCATCATCGCCGGCGTCGTCGTGGTGCTGGCGAGCCTCGCCTCGGGCTGGATCCCGGCGCTCTCGGCCCTCCTGCTGTTCCTCGGCGTGCACGCGATGGAGAGCTACGTGCTGACGCCGCTGCTCCAGCGCCAGGCGCTGGACATTCCGCCGGCCACGCTGTTCGCGTTCCAGATCCTGCTCGGCGTCGTCTTCGGAATCTGGGGCCTGGCGCTGGCGCTGCCCTTGGTCGCCATCGCCAAGGTCATGATCGACCATTTCAAGACGTATGAGACGACGCCCCGGACCGAGGCCGCCTAGAGCATGATCCGGACCCGAAGGGCCGCGTTGGCGCAAAGTGTGAAGCGGTTTTCCCTCGCGCCAAACGCGGAACGCGTTTGCGCGGAGATCACGCTCCTAAGATAKTGCCTCAGGTGGTCAGCACCGTCTCGGTGTGCTCGACCTCCGGGGGCGAGGCAAAATACTGGCCGACCAGGCCACGCCATTCGGTGAAATTCTCCGAGCCGCGAAAATCGACGGTGTGATTTTCCAGCGTCGCCCACTTCACCATCAGCCGGTAGCGCTGCGGCTTCTCGATCGATTTGTGCAGCTCGAAACCGTGAAAGCCCTTGGAGCCGCCGAAGGCGGCCTTGGCCTTGGCGACGGCCGCCTCGAAGTCCTTCTCGCTGCCCGGCTTGACGTCGATTTGCGCGATCTCGGTGATCATCGGTTTCCACCCTTTTGTTCAATGGGGGTGTTTACCGCAGCCGGCGCAAAAGAAAAAGGCGCCGGAACGGCGCCCTGATCGGCCGGAAATGCGGACGCTCTCAGGCGAGCAGCAGAACGGTGCCTGCGACGATGAGCGCGCACCCGGCGAACAACGCCAGCGGCCAGTAGCTGCGGCTCTGCGCGTAGTGCCCCTGCGCGCGGCGCTCGGTGATGACGGCGGTCTCGTATTCATCCGAGGTCGAGAACAGGCAGGCGAAGCCGCCGCGTGTCGAGGCCGCAGCGGCTTCCAGCGACATCAGGGCAGCCTGCGGGTTCTGTCGACGGATCGATTCCATAACCGCAATGGTAGGGATCGAATGGTAAACAGAGAATTACCGCGAGGCTTCCCTGGCCTTAGGCCGTGACCGGCCGCGCCTGCGGTGCACCGATCCGCGCGGCGCTCTGGCGGCGCCAGTTCTCCAGCGACAACGGCAGCTCCTCCGCCGCCTCGACGCGGTTACGGCCGCCTCGCTTGGCCTGGTAGAGCGCGGTGTCGGCCGAGGCCAGCAGCACCTCGAGCTCGGTGCCGGCCGGACCGCCCGCGACGCCGATGCTGACGGTGGTGTCGACCGGACCCTCATCGACCACGACGCCGGAGGTCTCGAACGCCTCGCGCACGCGCTCGGCGACCAGCACGCCCTCTTCCAGCGAACACGGCAGCAGCGCCGCGAACTCCTCGCCGCCGATGCGGCCCGACATGTCGGTGATGCGCAGATTGCTGACGACGATGGTGGAGAACAGTTTCAGCATCTCGTCGCCGGCGGGATGGCCGAAACGGTCGTTGATCGACTTGAAGTGGTCGATGTCGAAAATCATGACGGTCACGGGACGCCCCGCCTTGGCCTCGCGCTCGATCACGCGCGAGCAGGCTTCCGAGAAGCCGCGGCGGTTGAGCATGCCGGTCAGGGGATCCGTGGACGCCGCAGTCCGGTGCGCGGTGACCGCACGCTCCGACACCAGCATGAAGATCACGAACACGGTGCCGACGGCATAGAGCACGAGCTCGACCGCGAAAACGGTGACCCAGATGCTGCCGGAGAAGCCGGCATCGTTCGGGCGCAGGAAGCTGCCGATCAGGATCGGCAGCATCAACACGCAGCCGTGCATCACCGGCACCACGAAGGCCGGCCAGCGCCGTTGCAGGCTCTTGCGCCGTTCGACCCAGAGCTCGCTCGCGGTCAGCGCAGCGTAGACGGAGACGATGCCGGCGCCGGCGATCATGCGCAGCATCGACGCCGCGGGATCGAGCAGCGTCACAGCCGCGACCCAGGCAAGCGCGCCGAGCACGAGGCCGGGCCAGTTCGGCTTGCGGCCGTGGAAGACGCGCGCTGCATTCCAGACCATGCCGCAGGCGACGAAGCCGACGGCATTCAAGGCGAGATAAAGCTGCGGCCCAAGCTTGTCGCCTGCCGCCGTCCACAGCGCGACCGAGGCCGCGCCGAGGAGATACGCCGTGCCCCACCATTTCAGCGCAGGGCTGTTCTCCTGCTTGCCAAAGAACACCATCATGGCGCCGAGCAGTGCGGCAACCATTGTGGCGACCAAATAGAGCGTGATGCTATCGAGCGACATCATGTCGGCCCCCTCTTAAACATAGCAGTTACGCGATCGGTACATCCGATTTGCGCGCCCTTCCGAAATCGACGCTAGGTTCCCGCGGGTTCCATTCAGGTTTTCACGCGGACCCAAGTTTTCGGGAAACACGCCATCAATTTGCATACAAACGAACAACAAAAAGGGCGCTGAAATCAGCGCCCTTTTGCATCTCATTGAAGCCGCTTTCGCGGCGAATGTGACCGAAGCGATTAACGCTTSGAGAACTGGAASGAMCGRCGGGCCTTGGCCTTGCCGTACTTCTTGCGCTCGACCACGCGGGAGTCGCGGGTGAGGAAGCCGCCCTTCTTGAGAACGGTACGAAGCTCCGGCTCGAAATAGGTGAGCGCCTTGGAGATGCCGTGACGGACGGCACCGGCCTGGCCGGACAGACCGCCGCCGGCGACCGTGCAGATCACGTCGTACTGGCCGGCACGGGCCGCCACGACGAACGGCTGCTCGATCATCATGCGCAGCACGGGACGGGCGAAATAGACCTCGACCTCGCGGGCGTTGACCGTGACCTTGCCGGCGCCGGGCTTGATCCAGACGCGGGCGACCGCGTCCTTGCGCTTGCCGGTGGCGTAGGCGCGGTTGAACTTGTCGACCTTCTTCTCGTGCTTGGGCGCGTCGGGCGCGGCCGTCTTGAGCTGCGAGAGCTGGTCGAGCGACTGGATGGATTCGGCCATGTTATGCGGCCCTCGTGTTCTTGCGGTTCAACTTGGCGATGTCGATCTTCTCGGGCGTCTGCGCCTCGTGCGGATGATCGGCGCCGCCATAGACGCGGAGGTTGCCCATCTGGACGCGACCGAGCGGACCACGCGGGATCATGCGCTCCACGGCCTTCTCGAGCACGCGCTCGGGATGCTTGCCCTCGAGGATCTGGCGCGCGGTGCGCTCCTTGACGTGGCCGACATAGCCGGTGTGCTTGTAGTAGGTCTTCTGCTCGCGCTTGCGACCGGTGAGGACCGCATGCTGCGCGTTGATGATGATGACGTTGTCGCCGCAATCAACGTGCGGGGTGTAGGTCGGGAGGTGCTTGCCGCGCAGGCGCATGGCGACGATGGTGGCGAGACGGCCGACGACCAGACCCTTGGCGTCGATCAGCACCCACTTCTTCGTCACCTCAGCCGGCTTTGCCGAAAAGGTTTTCATATCGGAGTTTCCGTGGACGGGGAGACATCGGCGCGAACACCGCACCGGACTGCGCGGTTTTCTAGAGAAGAGACGCGCAACGGTCAATGCCCGAAGATGGAAATTAGTAAAGCAAAATCAACATCTTAAAAATATGGTGCTATATTACCCGCAAAAACCTCAAACATTTGGAATGGAATAGGTCGACGTGACATGGGCAATCGGATCGGGCGACGTGCCGGACAGCAGGTTCACTTCGCCTACCGCCAGGCGCTTGCCGAGCTTGAGAAGCCGGGCCTCGGCAAGCACGTCCTGCCCGGGCTGGCCCTTGCGCAGGAAGTTGATGTTGAGATTGGTGGTGACCGCGAGCCCGATCGGCCCGATCGCCGACAGCAGCACCACGTACATTGCAAAATCCGCCAGCGCCATCAGCGTCGGCCCGGACACGGTTCCGCCCGGCCGCAGCATCTTTTCGCCGTAGCGCTGCCGCAAAAGGCAGGTCTGGCCGTCCGCGCTCTCGATCGTGATGTCGTCGCCGCTGAAGGCCTGGGGAAACTCGGCGCGGAGAAACTGTTCGAGCTCCGCCACGCTCATTTTCGCTAACGCCATACTCTGCCTCGCCCTCGCTTCAGGTCTCTTGTTGCATTAGGTTATCTGCATCATTCATCTGCATCTTCCAAACGCAATAATCCAACCGGAAACGCTTCAATGTCCACCCAGGCCGCCCGCGCCCCCTCCCCGCAACCGCCGATCCTGCTGCGCGCGGCCGTCGGCAGCATCGCGGTTCTGACGCTCAACCGGCCGGCCGCGCGCAACAGCCTGTCGGAGGCGATGATCGCGAGCCTGCATGCCGAGCTCGACGAGATCCGCGACGACAAGGCCGTCCGCGGCGTGGTGATCGCGGCCAATGGTCCGGCCTTCTCCGCCGGCCACGACATGAAGGAGCTGACCGCGCGCCGCACCGACCCCGACCGCGGCCGCGCCTTCTTCGCCGAGATGATGAACGCCTGTAGCGCGATGATGCAGGCGATCGTGCATCTGCCGAAGCCCGTGGTCGCGGCGGTCCAGGGTGTCGCGACGGCGGCCGGCTGCCAGCTCGTCGCGAGCTGCGATCTCGCGATCGCTTCGGAGGCCGCGAGCTTCGCGACGCCCGGCGTCGACATCGGCCTGTTCTGCTCGACGCCGATGGTGGCGCTGTCACGCAACGTGCCGCGCAAGCAGGCGATGGAGATGCTGCTGACGGGCGAGCCGATCCCGGCCGCCCGCGCCCGCGAGATCGGCCTGGTCAACCGCGTGGTGCCCGCAGGCACCGAACTCGGCGCCGCGATCGAGCTCGCGCAACAGGTCGCGCTCAAATCAGCCTACACCGTCAAGCTCGGCAAGGAGGCGTTCTATCGCCAGGCCGAGATGAGCCTTGCGGATGCCTATCGCTATGCGGCAGAGGTGATGACCGAGAACATGATGGCGCGCGACGCCGAGGAAGGCATCGGCGCCTTCATCGAGAAGCGTGAGCCGACATGGCGGGATGAGTGATGAGCGGAGTCGCGGCTGCTCGACCCACTTCGTCATTCCGGGGCGGCTCGCAGAGCCGAACCCGGAATCTCGAGATTCCGGGTTCGATGCTGCGCATCGCCCCGGAATGACGAACGAAAGAAAAAGATGAACCACGACGCCTATCCCGACAATTACATCCGCGGCATCCTCAACAGCGTGAAGTCGATCGCGATGGTCGGCGCCTCGCCGGTCAATGTGCGGCCGAGCTATTTTGCGTTCAAATATCTGGCGCAGCGCGGCTACGACATGATCCCGGTCAATCCCGGCCATGTCGGCAAGGACCTGCTCGGAAAGCCCTTCGTCGCCTCGCTCTCCGACATCGGCCGCCCGGTCGACATGATCGACATTTTCCGCAATTCGAGCCACATCATGCCTGTGGTCGAGGAAGCGCTGACGCTCGATCCGCTGCCAAAGGTGATCTGGATGCAGCTTGGCGCGCGCGACGATGTCGCCGCGGCGAAGGCGGAGTCGGTTGGCATCAAGGTGGTGATGAACCGCTGCCCCAAGATCGAATATGGCCGGCTGTCGTCGGAGATCTCCTGGATGGGCGTGAATTCGCGCACGCTGAGCTCCAAGCGTCCGCCGGCACCGACGCAGGGCATGCGCCTGTCCCTCAATCGGATGAGTGTCGGCGGCGGCGACACCGCGGCATCGGATCGCGCGGCGAAAAACAAGAGCGAGCAAAGCTGACGCACTTGCGAAGGATTCATTTCGCGAACGCGACAATGCGTAGCACGATTGCTCCGATGTGAACCGGCGCCTTGACGCCAGACGCGGTGACGATCAGCATGCCGCGCGATTTCAGACCACAAGAACAGGACGCCATCAATGAGCGATCGCCTTCCGGGATTTTCAACCCTCGCCGTGCATGCCGGTGCACAGCCCGATCCCACCACCGGTGCGCGTGCGACGCCGATTTATCAAACCACATCCTTCGTCTTCAACGACGCCGACCACGCCGCTTCGCTATTTGGACTGCAGGCGTTCGGCAACATCTATACCCGCATCGGCAATCCGACCAACGCCGTACTGGAAGAGCGCGTCGCGGCGCTCGAAGGCGGCACGGCCGCGCTTGCAGTGGCCTCGGGCCACGCCGCGCAGGTCGTGGTGTTGCAGCAATTGCTCCAGCCCGGCGACGAGTTCATCGCCGCGCGAAAACTCTATGGCGGCTCGATCAACCAGTTCACGCACGCGTTCAAGAGCTTTGGCTGGAACGTGGTGTGGGCCGATCCCGACGACATCGCGAGCTTCGAGCGCGCGGTGACGCCGCGCACCAAGGCGATCTTCATCGAATCGATCGCCAATCCCGGCGGCAGCATCACCGACATCGAGGCGATCTCGACGGTGGCGCGCAAGGCGGGCGTGCCGCTGATCGTCGACAACACGCTGGCCTCGCCCTATCTGATCCGCCCGATCGATCACGGCGCTGACATCGTCGTGCACTCGCTGACGAAGTTTCTGGGCGGCCATGGCAATTCGCTCGGCGGCATCATCGTCGATGCCGGCACCTTCGACTGGTCGACCGGCGGCAAATATCCGATGCTCTCGGAGCCGCGCCCCGAATATCACGGCATCCGGCTCCAGGAGACCTTTGGCAATTTCGCCTTCGCGATCGCCTGCCGCGTGCTCGGCCTGCGCGACCTCGGCCCGGCGCTGTCGCCGTTCAATGCCTTCATGATCCTCACCGGCATCGAGACGCTGCCGCTGCGCATGCAGAAGCACTGCGACAACGCCAAGGCGATCGCCGAATACCTCACCGGCCACCCCGCGGTGGCCTCGGTGAGCTATGCGGGCCTGGCAAGCGACAAGTACAACCAGCTCGCGCGCAAATACGCGCCGAAGGGTGCGGGTGCCGTGTTCACCTTCAGCCTGAAGGGCGGCTATGACGCCGGCGTCAGCCTGGTGTCGAAACTGCAGCTGTTCTCGCACCTAGCCAATGTCGGCGACACCCGCTCACTCGTCATCCACCCGGCCTCGACCACGCACAGCCAGCTCGACGATGCCGCCAAGATCAAGTCCGGCGCCGGCCCCGACGTGGTGCGGCTTTCGATCGGCATCGAGGACAAGGAAGATCTGATCGCCGATCTCGAGCAGGCGCTGGGGGCTTGAGTCGCCTGTCGTTCCGGGGCGCGCGAAGCGCGAACCCGGAACCTCGAGATTCCGGGTTAGCGCTCCCGCGCGCCCCGGAATGACGGCGGCCGTTTTGGCCGCCGTCAGTTAACAGTCATTAACCATATCTGGCGCATACATCGTCTTTGGATCGCCCTTTGATTCGGAGCCGACGATGCTGCGCTGGATGGTGCCTGCCCTTGCGGCGATGCTGACGGTTTCAGGCGCCCTCGCCGCCGATCTTCCCGCCACGCCAAGGCGGCGCGCGGCGGCGCCGCCGGAGCCGCCAAGAGTCTATGTCGAGACCGATCCGGACGCGCTGATCTCGCCGGCCTATGGCATCGGCAGCTACATCCGCAATTTGCCGGGTACGCCGCTCCTGCCCGGCTCCAACACGCTGCCGGGCTATTACGGCCGCCCCTGGGATTACGATTATCAAGGCCCATACTACGGGGGACCGCAGGTCGGTTATTTCTGGCGGTTGCCCTACGCGTGCGGCGTCTACGGCTATTGCTGATCAGCCGGGCTGATGGTGATCAGCCGGGCTGACCGACCGGAACGGCCCGAGGCTGCGCTYGCGCAGATCGCCGTGACGCCAGCCGCTCCGCCTGCATCACCGCAAGCATGAGCACCACGATCGCGACCGCCTGGTGCGCGAGCGCCAATCCAATCGGCACCTGGTTGAGCAGCGTGAGGATACCGAGCACCGCCTGCAGGCTCACCGCCGCAAACAGCCACAGCGCGCCGCTCGCCGCCGCACCTGCGCGCGATCGCAACGAGTCGATCGCATGCAGCGCGGCCAGCACGAACAGCGCATAGGCGGTCATGCGGTGCTCGAACTGCACGGTCAGCACATTGTCGAACAGATTGCGCCACCACGGCGTCTCGAACCACAGCCGATCCGCCGACGGAATGAACGCGCCGTCGATCTGCGGCCAGGTGTTGTAGGCGCGCCCGGCGCGCAGGCCCGCGACCAACGCGCCAAAGTAGATCTGCACGAAGGTCACGGCGAGCAGCAGCGCGCTTGTCAACCGCAACCGCGCTGGTGCTGCGATCTGCGGCCGCTCGGCGAGCCGCCGCACCGTCCAGACGATGYCGGCGAAGATCAGCAGCGCCAGCATCAGATGCGTCGCCAGCCGGTATTGCGAGACCTCGACACGTTCCGTCAGGCCGGAAGCCACCATCCACCACCCGACCGCGCCCTGAAGCCCGCCGAGCGCGAACAGCAGCCACAGCCGCCGCTTCAACTCACCGGACAGGCCGCCGCGCCACAGGAAGAACAGGAACGGCAGCAGATAGGCGGCGCCGATGAAGCGGCCGAGCAGTCGGTGGCTCCATTCCCACCAGAAGATCTCCTTGAACTCGGACAGGCTCATGCCCGCGTTGAGCTCGCGATATTGCGGRATCTTCTTGTAGGCCTCGAAGGCCTCGGTCCACTGCGCCTCCGAGAGCGGCGGCATGCTGCCCGTGACCGGCTTCCATTCGACGATCGAGAGGCCGGATTCCGTCAGCCGCGTCGCGCCGCCGACCAGCACCATCAGCGCGATCAGCGCGGCCACGGAAATCAGCCACCAGCGCAAGGCGCGATGCGGCTCGGACGGGGCGGAAATCGGCGTCATTCGGGACGAAACCAAGCCTTGAACTAAAGATGCTTGAACCGGACTGCGTGCCCCTTATAGTCCCCCGCTTCCGCAGCGCAAGTTACGCGAAAGCCGCAGTATTCCGCCATGACGATCCGCACCCGCAAGTTCCTCGGCGCCATCCTGCTCCTGGTGCTGGCCACGGTCTGGGCCCTGCTCGGCATGGCGCTGGCACAGATGCCGTGGATCGCTGAATCCGGTTGGCGGCAGGCGATCTATTACGTCGTGGTCGGCATGGGCTGGGTGCTGCCGGCGATGCCGATCGTGAGCTGGATGCAGCGGCCGGATCGCGCCAAATCTACGTAACGCTTCTACGTAGCGCTGCCTGTCGGTTTCACCGGCGAGAAGGCAATACCCGAGACCAGCACGCGCATCGAGCGTAGCGAGCGCACCCGGCCGTCCCACGAGATCCGCGGCAGCGCGCGCAAATTGGTCCGGCCTTCCGCATCCACGATGCCTGGGATCGTCGACACCGCACTGACGAAGCCCGCTTCCTCCGCCATCACGACGTGACCGCGCCGAAACGACAAGCGGTCGCCGAACGGGAACGCGAGGTGCCGGATCTCGCGGCGGAACGCCGCTTCCGCCACCGCCTTGCCCATCGTCATCTCGCGCAGCGCGGCCGCGTCCTTCATGTTGGCGAGAACGGGATGGTTCACGGTCGCGCTGCCGATCGTGACGAGCGGGTCGGCTGCGAGCTTCGTCAGATCCTCCCAATTCATCGACGCCTCGCGCGAGATCGACGCGAGATCGATGCGGTAACGCGTGCAGAGATCGTTGATCGCGGCCGACAGATCCGCCGGCGGCAGCGAGCGCAACCAGCCCTCGAGGAGCGAAAACAGCGCCTGCTTCTCGGCATTGCCGGCGACGGTGAAGCGCTGCTCCTTCTCGCCCATCATCAGGTTGACGCGGCTCTCGCGCGCGATCACCTGCTCGAGCCCGAGCCACCAGGCTTCACCTACACCATCGGGGAAGGCGGTTGGAACGTAGACGGTGAAGGGAACGGCGTGGTGCGCCAGCACCGGATAGGCAAAGCTGATGAGGTCCTTGGCAGCACCGTCGAAGGTGAGTGCCACGAAGCGGTGCTTCTCGGGCAGCGTCACCGCGCGCCGGCAGACGTCGTCCATGCCGAGAAAATCATACTTCCACCGCTTCAGCGCGCGGATGGCGCGATCGAGGAATTCTGGCGTGATCTCGCTCTCGCGCAGCGGCTGGAATGCGCCGCTCCGGCGCGGCCGTACGCGCTCGAAGCGCAGGATCGCGCCGGCGCCCCGGCTGCGCAGCAGCGGCTGGCCGGTGAACCAGGCCAGTTCAAGCCGCAGCCGCTCCAGCCATCTGTCGTCGGATGCCAATATCCCACCTTCGCGTTCGCCGGCGGCCCGTTCCCTCGACCATTGTCATTACCCTTTGTTGACATTTCTTTGCAAAGGTCGGCCACAGGCCGAATTACGCATATTTTCGTTTCTCGACAGGTTTCGTGAATGACCATGGCTGCGGCGATGCAAAGCCGGACGGCAGAATCGCCCGCGCAGTCGCAAGCGCGCCGCATCGCGCATGTCGACATCGTCGGCGACCTCGACAGTGCGGAGCAGGTCTGGCGCGCCTTCGAGGAACCCGGTCATCTCTCGACGCCCTATCAGCGGTTCGATCTCCTGAGCCCCTGGCAGCGGTTGGTCGGCGAGAACGAGGGCTCCCGGCCCTTCATCGTGATCGCCCGCGACGCCGAGCGCCGGCCGCTCGCGCTGCTCCCGCTCTCGTCGCGTCAAAGCCACGGCGTGCGCACCGCCTGCTTCATGGGCGGCAAGCATACGACCTTCAACATGGGACTGTGGAACGCCGAGTTCGCCGCGCAGGCCGGGGCGGCCGATCTCGACGCTCTCTTTGCGCCATTGCGCGCGCATATCGACGTGCTGGCGCTGACGCAGCAGCCGCTGCGCTGGTACGAGCAGCAGAACCCGTTCGCGCTTCTGCCGCGGCAGGGCTCGATCAACGGCTGCCCGCTGCTGGCGATGGAGCCCGGAGGCCCGCCCGCATCGCGGATCAGCAATTCCTTCCGCCGCCGCCTGAAGAGCAAGGAAAAGAAACTCCAGGCGCTCACAGGCTATCGCTATCACCTCGCCACCACCGACGCGGACGTCACCCGCCTGCTCGACTGGTTCTTCCGCATCAAGCCGGCGCGGATGGCGGAACAGAAACTGCCGAACGTGTTCGCCGAGCCGGGTGTCGAGCAGTTCATCCGCAGCGCCTGCCTGTCGCCGCGCGGCGAAGGCCGCGTCATCGACATCCATGCCCTCGAATGCGACGACGAGGTGATCGCGATCTTCGCCGGCATCGCCGACGGCCAGCGCTTCTCGATGATGTTCAACACCTACACGCTGTCGGAGCACGCCCGCTACAGCCCCGGCCTGATCCTGATGCGCTACATCATCGACCGCTACGCCGAACGCGGCTACCGGTCGCTCGACCTCGGCATCGGCACGGACGAGTACAAGCGGATGTTCTGCAAGGACGACGAAGACATCTTCGACAGCTTTGTCCCGCTGACCTCGCGCGGGAAATTCGCGGCGATGGCGATCTCCTCACTCAACCGCGGCAAGCGGCTGGTGAAGCAGAACCAGATGCTGTTCGATCTGGCACGGCGGCTGCGGCAGACGTTCGGATAGCAGGCCGTACCCTTCTCCGAATACCTGACCACTCGGCGGCGACGCCCTCGCCTACGCCGCGACCACGCGCGGCGCGTCCACAGCATCCGATGGCTGCACCGGCTTGCTCAGCATCGTCACCTCGCTGAAGCCGACCGCCTTCAGCTGCTCGCACATCAGGGCGCGCGCATCGGTGGCCATGGATGCATCGGGCACCACGACGGCGCGGGCATTCGCCGTCAGGAGCTCGGCAGGCAGGTCGGACGCACTGCCGGCGTCGATCAGCACGTGATCATAGGCTCGCAGCAGGGCATCGATCGCGAGCGTCACCCGCGGTGACTGCAGCAGGCTGCGGTCGAAGCCGGGCCGGCCGGCCATGACCAGATGCAGCCGCGAGAGCTTGTCCCGGGTGATGACCTGCGCGAACGACACCTCGCTTTGCATCAGTTCGGCAAGACCGGGCGCCATCGGATCGGCGGATATTGCGGCGATCGTCGGCGAGGATGCGGCGAGATCGACCACGACGACACGCGCATCGCGCGCCAGGTGCCGGGCGAGCGTCAGCGTCGACAATGTGATGGCCTCGCCCGATGCGGTGCCGAGCACCGTGACCTTCTTCGCCGCCGCGCCTGCAGCCCGCAGGCGTTCGGCCAGCTGCCCGATTTCGGCGACTTCGCCGATGTCCAGATCGGTCGTCATCTGCGGCTGGAGCGGTGCGGGCTCGGCCACCACGGGGGCGACGACGATCGGCTCTTGCGGCTCTTGCGGCCCTTGCAGCCCTTGCGGCCCTTGCGGCT
>NZ_JBFULT010000061.1:0-21271 GCF_054049755.1 Bradyrhizobium sp. P5_C11_2 | reverse complement strand
ATCTATTGACCGCGCTCGACGCCCTGCTGCGCGAGGCCAATGTCAGCCGCGCCGCCATGCGGATCGGCCTGTCGCAGCCGGCCGCGAGCCACGCGCTGCAGCGCCTGCGCGACATCTTTGGCGATCCGCTGCTGGTCCGCACCGGCGCGCGGATGGAGCTGACGCCACGGGCGCTGGCGCTGCGCGCGCCGCTGGCGCAGGCGCTCGACCAGGTGCGCGGGCTGTTCGTGCCCGACGACTTCGACGCCGCGCGCAGCGAGCGGCAATTCCGCCTGATGATGCCGGACCTCGCGGTCGAGCTTCTGATGCCGCCTCTGATGGAGAAGGTGACGCGCCTTGCGCCCAACGTCCGCATCGACGTCGTGCCGTGGCGGGGGCCGGCGATCTTCCACGCCGAGTTCGCCCGCACCATCGATCTCGTGATCTCGATCGGCAACGCCTTCAAGGGCTTTCACCGTCAGTTGCTCTACACCGACAGCGACGCGCTGGCGGTGCGGCGCGGCCATCCGATGGCCACGAAGCTGAAGCGGCGCGAGGCCTTCCTGGCCGCACGCCATGTTGGCGTGATCATCCGCGGCCAGCCCGAGGATCTGATCGACACCTGGCTGCGCAGCAAGGGTATCGAGCGGCACATCGCGCTGGTGGTGTCAGGCTATCTCGAGGCGCTGCACGTCGCCGCCCGCACCGACCTCGTCGCCTTCGTGCCGCGGCGGCTGATCGCGGCGCTGTCGAAGCAGTTGGGCCTCGTCACGGTGACGCCGCCGCTCGATCCCGGGATCGACGAGCAGTTCATGTTCTATCCAACGCGGGCGCAGATGGATCCGGGATCGATCTGGCTGCGGCGGCTGATGCTGGAGACGGGACGGGAGCTGGAGAAGCGGAAGGCTTCGTAGCTTCGTAGGGTGGGTTAGCCCTGCAGATGCGCAAAGCGCATCTGCTCGGCGTAACCCACCAACTTCGTCCCGCATTTAAGGAGGCATGGTGGGTTACGCCTTCGGCTAACCCACCCTACGCTCCTGGGTAAAACGCGGCTCCAAAACACTCGGTGTCGTCCCGGCGAAGGCCGGGACGACAGGGGAATGCGTGGCCGCGCCTTACGCCTTCTGCGCGTCCATCACCATGCGCACGGCGGGGCGGTCGGACATGCGCTTGAAGTGGTCGGCGATCTTCGGCGTGGCGTTGATGTCGACGCTGTCGCCTTCGAGCCAGTGCGAGAGCGTGTGGAGATAGGGATCGCAGATCGTGAACTGGTCGCCCATCACCCACGGCCCCTTGAACATCCTCTGCTCGATCAGGGCGAAGCAGGCGCCCATGGTCTTCGGGACCATCGCCTTCATGTCCGCGAACGAGCTCTCCTGCGTCGCCCAGCGCGCACCGCGCATCTTGTGGGCATGGTTGATGTGCACGGTCGAGCAGAGATAGGAGTTGAACGACTGCACCTGGGCGAAGTCGAAGGGATCGTCGAGCGGCGCGAGCTTCGCCTTCGGGAAGGTCTGTGCGATGTAGGCCAGCATCGCCGGCGTCTCGGTGAGGACGCCACGATCGGTCACCAGGGCCGGCACGCGGCCCTTCGGGTTGATCGCGAGATAGTCCGGGCTGTTCTGCTGGTTGTCCTTGAAGCTCAGCCGTTCGGCTGTGTAGTCGGCGCCGGCCTCCTCCAGGGTCATGTAGGTGGCGAGCGCGCAGGTGCCGGTGGCGTAGTAGAGCTTGAGCATGTCGGACCTCATGGGAAAATTGAAAACTAACGGCTGCGGGCCGCGAGGTCCATAGCACGAAATCCTCTTCGCAGTTGCCCACATCCGCCCGCCTGTGCCAAGACGCCCGCAATCGGAGGGGTTTTGTCATGACGGTACTCATCGCCGGTGGCGGCATCGGCGGGCTCACGCTTGCGCTCAGCCTGCACGGGATCGGCGTTCCCGTAAAAGTGTTCGAGAGCGTCGCGGAACTGAAACCGCTCGGCGTCGGCATCAACGTGCTGCCGCATGCGGTGCGCGAGCTGATCGAGCTCGGGCTGATGGACAGACTGGACACCAGCGGCGTGCGCACGCAAGAGCTCGCCTATTTCTCCAAGCACGGCAAGCCGATCTGGAGCGAGCCGCGTGGGCTGGAAGCCGGCTACAAATGGCCGCAATTCTCGATCCATCGCGGCACCCTCCAGCAGCTCCTGTTCGATACCGCGATCGAGCGGCTCGGCCGCGACAACATCCTGACCAGCCATCATCTGACCGGCTGGAGCGAGACGGACAACGGCGTGCGCGCCGACTTCATCGACAAGGCCACCGGCAAGGCCGCGGGGACTTATGACGGCGCGATCCTGATCGCCGCCGACGGCATCCATTCCGCCGTGCGAGAAAAGCTCTATCCGCAGGAGGGGCCGCCGATCTGGAACGGCCGCATCCTCTGGCGCGGCGTCACGCCGTCAAAATCCTTCCTCACCGGCCGCACCATGATCATGGCCGGCCACGAGATCCTGAAATTCGTCTGCTATCCGATCTCCAAGGCGCCGGATGCGGCGGGCAACCACCTCATCAACTGGGTCGCCGAACGTCACATGCCGCCGACCTATCAGTGGCGCCGCGAGGACTATAACCGCACCGCGCGGCTCGAGGAGTTCCTGCCCTGGTTCGAGAGCTGGCAGTTCGACTGGCTCGACGTGCCCGGCCTGATCAAGAACTGCCCGCACGCCTACGAATACCCGCTGGTCGACCGTGATCCGGTATCGCAATGGACCTTCGGCCGCGTCACGCTGATGGGCGACGCCGCGCATCCGATGTACCCGATCGGCTCGAACGGCGCCTCGCAGGCGATCCTCGATGCCCGCGTCATCACCCGCGAGATCCTTGCGCACGGTCCCACCAATGCGGCGCTGCTCGCCTATGAGGCCGAGCGGAGGCCGGCGACCACCGACCTCGTCCTGCTCAACCGCAAGAACGGTCCCGAGCAGGTGATGCAGCTCGTCGAGGAGCGCGCGCCCGACGGCTACGACGTCGTCACCGACGTGCTGTCGCAAAAGGAGCTGGAAGACGTCGCCGCGAACTACAAGCGCGTCGCCGGCTTCCAGGTCGAGACGCTGAATGCCAAGCCGCCGATCGTGAGCGGGGATGTGAAGCGGGTGGGGACGTGAACGCTAGCTGACAATCGAGCCGCAGGCTCCTCTTCACCTCGCCCCGCTTGCGGGGAGAGGTCGGATCGCCCTTGCGATCCGGGTGAGGGGGTACAGGTCTCTCGACGATCTTTCTCGCGGAGAGAGGCTCCTCACCCCACCCCCTCCCCGCGAAGAGCGGGGCGAGGGAGCGAGAGACAGGTGCTCACCTCACCGCACCACCCTCGCCGCCTCCAGCAACCGCTCGCTCGCCGTTGCGGTGGCGAGCACGGTGCCGTCCTCGGTCATCAGCTTGGCTTCGACGAATGCAATCGTCTTGCCGAGCTGCGTCACCGTCGCCTCAGCGATGATCGGGCCGGGCTTTGCGGGGCTCAGGAAGTTTACCGTCATGCTGATGGTGGTGGTGTAGAGCCGGCCCTCGCTCATCACCAGCACAGCAGGCCCCATCGTGTCGTCGAGCATGGCCGAGAGCATGCCGCCCTGGATGAAGCCCGCCGGGTTGCAGAACTCGGGCTTGCCCTCGAAGCCGAGCCTGATCCAGCCCTCCTCCGGACGAGCATCAAGCAGCCGCCACCCCAACAGCTCGGCGCAGGGAGGCCTGGGAAAATTGTCGAGCGCGGTCTTGACCATCGGGAGCCTCCGTTTCGCGTCGCTGTTAGCGCAGCGCTGCTGCCAGCATGGTGTCAGGAGCATGGTGTCAGGAGGATGCGACCGGCTGGCGCCCCAGTCCATGCGCGATCACCTTGCGCATGACGTTGGGCAGCGCTTCGTCGGCAAGGGTGGCGACCGGCACCCAGCGCATCCCCTCGGGCGGGCGCGTACGGGCTTCGGCCTTGGCCGTGTACACCACCAGCTCCAGCGGAAAATGCGTGAAGACGTGGTTGACGACGCCAAGCCTGCGCTGCCAGCGCGACAGCCCCTTCAGTTCCGGCGCCTGCCGCTTCGCTGTCGTGTCGTCCTGGCCGGCGAGCCAGTCCGAGCCCGGCACCTCGGTCATGCCGCCGAGCAGGCCTTTTTCGGGCCGGGTGCGGACGAGCAGCTCGTCGCCGCGTGTGACGACGAAGGCGGCGCCGCGGCGCAACGTCCCGCTCTTCTTCGGCGCCTTGCGCGGAAAGGTTTCCTGCGTCCCCTCCGCACGTGCCGCGCAATCATCGTTGAGCGGACAGACGGCGCAGGCCGGCTTCTTCGGCGTGCAGATCGAGGAGCCCAGATCCATCAGCGCCTGCGCGCTGTCGCCGGCGCGAGAGTCGGCGAGCAGCGTCGCCGCCAATTGCTGGATCAGCGGCTTGGCCTGCGGCAACTCCTCCTCGACCACGAACAGGCGCGACACCACGCGCTCGATGTTGCCGTCGACCGGCATGGTGCGGCGATCGAACGCGATCGCGGCGATCGCTGCCGCCGTGTAGGGCCCGATGCCCGGCAGTGCGCGCAGCCCCTCCTCCGTGTCGGGAAACACGCCGCCATGGTCGCGCGTCACCGCAACCGCGCAGGCGTAGAGGTTGCGCGCACGGGAGTAGTAGCCGAGCCCGGCCCACATCCGCAGCACGTCATCGAGCGAGGCCCGCCCGAGCGCCGTGACATCCGGCCAGCGCGCGATGAACTTTTCGAAATAGGGCCCGACCGCCTTCACCGTGGTCTGCTGGAGCATGATCTCCGACAGCCAGACGCGGTAAGCGTCAGAGGTCTCGCCGGGCATCGCGCGCCAGGGCAGCCTGCGGCGATGGCGGTCGTACCAGGCGAGCAGCGCCAGCGGACGCGCCGGCGTTACCGGCTGCACTGGTTCCGACTTGGCCTTGAGGGCGGATCTGGGGCTCATGCGGCCACTGTAACGGCGTTACGCCGATCTCTCCACGTCATGCCCGCGCTCGTCGCGGGCATCCACGCCTTTCTTCGCCGCGAGATGGCCCCGAAGTGCTATAAAGGCTCATGTCCAAGCTTCGCCCCATCAAGCCCGGCCCCATCAGCGCAAAGCCGCTTTCGCTCCTGCTCAACGACGTCTTCGCCGAGGCCTATGCCAAGCAGGGCTTCGCCGCGCGCGAGCTGGTGACGCGGTGGGCGCAGATTGCCGGGCCCGAGATCGCGGCCCATGCCGAGCCGCTGAAGATGCAATGGCCGCGGCCGGTCGAGGGCCAGCCGCAGGAGCCGGCGACGCTGGTGCTGCGGGTCGAGGGGCCGATGGCACTGGAGATCCAGCACTCCGCCCACGTGATCCTGGAACGGGTCAACCGCTTCTTCGGCTGGAGCGCGGTCGGCAAGCTGGCCTTCCGCCAGGCCCCGCTGTCGCGGGCGCGGCGCCCGGTGCGGCCCGGCCCGCCGGACCCGAAGACGGTCGCCAAGGTGGCGGAGAGCCTGGGCGACATCGAAGATGAACAATTGAAGACGGCGCTGGCGCGCCTCGGGGCCGCAATCAAGCGAAATTGAGCCATATTCCGCCGCGAAACTGGACCCGTCCTTGCCGCTCGCCATTGCCTCAAGCGACGTTTCAAGCTAGCGACAGGCCGCCCGGGGAACCTTGATCCGAACCTTGGGCGAGACCACGCCAATCCGGGAGCCGACCTTGATCATCACCCGCCGCGCCTTCGCCACGATGCTGTCGCTGACCGGATTTGCCGCGCTCGCCGGGCTCTCGCCGCTCCGGTTCATCAACGGAGCCATGGCGCAGGCGGCCGCCGATGTGGCCAAGCCGGTGTCGCTGCCCGACATGGCGCTGGGGCCCAAGGATGCCGCCGTCACCATTACCGAATACGCCTCGATGACCTGCCCGCACTGCGCGGCCTTCAACGAGCAGGTGTTCCCGAAGATCAAGTCGGAATACATCGACACCGGCAAGGTGCGTTACATCTTCCGCGAGTTCCCGCTGGACATCAAAGCCGCCGCCGGCTCKATGCTGTCGCGCTGCATCGCCAATGGCGACGCGCCGAAATATTTTGCCGTCACCGACATGCTGTTCCGCCAGCAGAACGACTGGGTGCTGAAGAACACCACCGAGACGTTGACCCGGATCGGCAAGCAGGCCGGCCTTACCCAGCAGCAGGTCGAGGCCTGCCTGAAGGATCAGGCGCTGCTCGACAAGATCGCCGCCGACCAGAAATATGCCAGCGACGTCTTGAAGGTCGATTCCACGCCGACCTTCTTCATCAACGGCGAGAAGATCAAGGGCGAGACCTCGTTCGAGGAATTCGCGAAGAAGATCAATCCGCTGCTGAAGAGCTGATTCGCACGCCTCGATCCTGATTCGCGCATCCAAAGCCGTATCTTTCCCGTCATAAATCCCTTGGGAAAAGCGGCTTTCGCCGGTTGCCCTCGCGGCACACCACGGCCATTGTCCAGCCGCATGAGCCGCCTCGGGCGACTCACCCAGACAGTGACATTGCCTTCCATGGTATTGTCCCGGCAGGGGGATTCGCGCCTGCCAACAGAGATGCGTGCTTATGAAAATCACCCGCCTGCGCCTTCACGGCTTCAAGTCCTTCGTTGAGCCCACGGACTTCGTCATCGAGCCCGGCCTGACCGGCGTGGTCGGACCGAACGGCTGCGGCAAGTCGAATCTCGTCGAAGCGCTGCGCTGGGCGATGGGCGAGACCAGCTACAAATCGCTGCGCGCCGCCGACATGGACGCGGTGATCTTCGCCGGCTCCGGCAACCGTCCGGCGCGCAACCACGCCGAAGTGACGATGACGATCGACAATGCCGATCGCACCGCGCCGGCGGCGATGAACGACAGCCAGCTGCTGGAAATCTCCCGCCGCATCGAGCGCGAGGCGGGCTCGGTCTATCGCATCAACGGCCGCGACGTGCGCGCCCGCGACGTGCAGATCCTGTTCGCCGATGCCGCCACCGGCGCGCGCTCGCCGGCCCTGGTCCACCAGGGCAAGATCGGCGAAATCATCCAGGCCAAGCCCGAGCAGCGCCGCCGCGTGCTGGAAGRCGCCGCCGGCGTTGCCGGCCTGCACGCCCGCCGTCACGAAGCCGAGCTGCGGCTCAGGGCGGCCGAGACCAACCTCACCCGCGTCGAGGACGTGATCGGCCAGCTCTCCGGCCAGGTCGAAGGCCTGAAGAAGCAGGCCCGCCAGGCCGTGCGCTATCGCGAGGTCGCCGCCAAGGTGCGCAAGGCCGAGGCGACGCTGTTCCATCTGCGCTGGATCGGCGCCCATGCCGACGTCAACGAGTCCGGCCAGACGCACGATCTCGCTGTGCGCGAGATGGCCGAGCGCACCCAGCATCAGGCCGAAGCCGCCCGCATCCAGGCCATCCGCGCCGCCGAAATGCCGGCGCTGCGCGATGCGGAAGCGCGCGCCGCGGCCGGGCTTCAGCGCCTGACCAATGCCCGCGAACTGCTCGACCGCGAGGAAGAGCGCGCCAAGGAACGCGTCGCCGAGTTGGAGCGCCGGCTGACGCAGTTCGAAGGCGACATCGCCCGCGCCCAGCAGCAGACCATGGACGCCGACGTCGCACTCGAACGGCTCGACACCGAGGATGCCGAGCTGAAGGAAGAGATCAAGTCGCGCGTCGAGAAGCGCTCCGGCGTCGACGAGCGCGTGGCCGAGGCCGAGGCGACGCTCACCGAAACCGAGCAGCAATTCTCCGAGCTCACCACGCAGCTTGCCGACCTCACCGCCAAGCGCAACCAGCTCGAAGCCAATGTCCGCACCCACCGCGACAAGCTCGCCCGGCTCGACCAGGAGATCGCGAATGTCGCCGCGGAAGAGCAAAGGCTCGCGGAAGAGACCGGCGGCTTCGGCGATCTCGACGAGCTGACCGCAACGGTCGAGACCGCGGAACAGACGCTCGCGGCTTCGGAAGCCGCAGCCCAGGCGAGCGAGGCGGCCCATGTCGCCGCGCGCCAAACGCTGGAATCCTCGCGCTCGCCGCTGAACGAAGCCGACAAGCGCGTGCAGCGGCTCGAGACCGAAGCGCGCACGATCTCCAAGATCGTCAACGGCGAGACCAAGAATCTGTGGCCGCCGATCATCGACGGCATCACGGTCGACAAGGGTTTTGAGAAGGCGATCGGCGCCGCGCTCGGCGACGATCTCGATGCGCCGGTCGACCCGTCGGCGCCGATGCGCTGGACCAATGCCGGCGTCACCGAGGGCGATCCGGCCCTGCCCGAGGGCGTCGTCCCGCTCGCCAACCACGTGCAGGCGCCGGCCGAGCTGGCGCGCCGCCTGGCGCAGATCGGCGTGGTGCCGCGCGAGCGCGGCGCTGAACTCGTGTCGCAGCTCAAGACCGGCCAGCGGCTGGTCTCGCCCGAAGGCGACGTCTGGCGCTGGGACGGCTTCGTCGCGGCAGCTCACGCGCCGACCGGCGCGGCGCGACGCCTTGCCGAACGCGCCCGCCTCGTCGACATCGAGAACGAGCTGGAGCAGGCCCGCATCGACGCGCAGATCAAGCGTCAGGCGCTGGAGAATGCCGAGTCCGAATTGCAGATGGCGGCAAGCACCGAAGGCGCCAGCCGCGAAGCCTGGCGCGCTGCGCAGCGCGAGCTGAACGTCGCGCGCGAGCGCCATGCCACGGCCGAGCGCGAGATCAGCCGCCACGCCGCGCGCAAGGCGACGCTGTCGGAAGCCCACAGCCGCCTCGCCGCCGACCGCGCCGAGGCCGAGGCCGCGCACGAATACGCCGCCGCCGCGATCTCCGAACTGCCGTCGAGCGAGGACACCGAGACCCGTCTCGCCGCGGTCCGCAGCGACATCGAAGGCCATCGCCGCATGGCCGCACAGGTCCGCGCCGAGGCGCAGGCGCTGGCGCGCGAGGCCGAACTCGCCGACCGCCGCGTGCAGGCGATCCTCGCCGAGCGCACCGAGTGGCAGAACCGCAAGGGCAGCGCGGCCTCCCATATCGACACCATCCAGGCCCGCATCACCGAGGTTTCGATCGAACGCAGCGACCTCGAAAACGCGCCCGCCGTATTCGCCGAGAAGCGCAGCGCGCTGATCACCGAGATCGAATACGCCGAGAACGACCGCCGCGTCGCGGCCGACGCGCTTGCGGCCGCGGAAACCGCGATGGCGGAGACCGATCGCGCCGCAAAGCTGACCCTCGAAGCGCTGTCGAGCGCCCGGGAGGCGACTGCGCGCGCCGAAGAACGCATGGAAGGCGCGCGGCGCCGGCTCGAGGACATCGAGCGCGAGATCCGCGACATGCTGGAGGTCGAGCCGCAGGCGGTCGCCGGCCTCGCCGAGATCGAGCCCGGCGCCGAGCTGCCGCCGCTGCACGACATCGAGGAAGACCTCGAAAAGATGCGCCGCGACCGCGAGCGCCTGGGTGCGGTGAACCTGCGCGCCGAGGAAGAGCTGCGCGAGGTCGAGACCCAGCATACCGGCCTCACCACCGAGCGCGACGACCTGGTCGAAGCCATCAAGCGGCTGCGCCAGGGCATCCAGAGCCTCAACAAGGAAGCCCGCGAGCGGCTCTTGACCTCGTTCGAGGTCGTCAACAACCACTTCAAGCGTCTGTTCGTCGAGCTGTTCGGCGGCGGCGAGGCGGCGCTGCACCTGATCGAGAGCGACGATCCGCTGGAAGCCGGTCTCGAGATCATCGCCAAGCCGCCGGGCAAGAAGCCGCAGACGCTATCGCTGCTCTCGGGCGGCGAGCAGGCGCTGACCGCGATGGCGCTGATCTTCGCGGTGTTCCTCACCAACCCCTCGCCGATCTGCGTGCTGGACGAAGTCGACGCGCCGCTCGACGACCACAACGTCGAACGGTACTGCAATCTGCTGCACGAGATGACCGCCTCGACCGACACGCGCTTCGTCATCATCACGCACAACCCGATCACGATGGCGCGGATGAACCGCTTGTTCGGCGTCACCATGGCCGAGCGCGGCGTCTCGCAGCTGGTGTCGGTGAGCCTGCAAGAAGCCGTGGACATTCTCGACCAGAACGTGGCGTGATATCTCTGGCGTCATTCCGGGGCTCGCGAAGCGAGAACCCGGAATCTCGCGCTACGATCTCTAGATCCCGGGTTCGCGACTTCGTCGCGCCCCGGGATGACGGTGAGCGAAGATGATCTCACCCACCCTCCCCGCCGAACTGAAAGCCGCCCTCGACGCCAAGCTCCAGGGCTTTTCGCGCAGCGACGCGGCGCAGCGCTCACAGAAGATCTCGAACACCTATCGCGCCGGCGGCGGCTCCGGCACGATCAAATCCGAGGCCGATGCGCTCGCCTACGCGCTGGCGCGGATGCCGGCGACCTATGCGGCGGTGGCTGCCAGCCTGAATGCGCTGACCGAGATCGCGCCGGACTTCGCACCAGAAACGCTGCTCGACGTCGGCGCGGGCCCGGGCACCGCGAGCTGGGCCGCTGCGGAGGCGTTTCCGTCGCTGCAATCCTTCACCCTGCTCGATGCCAACGCGACGCTGAGCCGGCTGGCGCTCGAGCTCGCGCAGGACAGCACGCGGCTGGCGGATTGCCGCTATCTGCCGGGCGACGCCGGCACGAACCTCACTGAAGTCCCGCAAGCCGATCTCGTCGTGGCGAGCTACGTCATCGGCGAACTGGGCGAGCGCGAGCAGCGTGCGCTGACGGAGGCGATGTGGGCGAAAGCACGTCACGCGCTGGTCGTGATCGAGCCCGGCACGCCGGCCGGCTATGCCCGCATTCTCGCGCTGCGCCAGCAGCTGATCGCGACAGGTGCTTGCGTCGCCGCGCCCTGCCCGCACGAAAAGCCCTGCCCGCTCGCAGCACCCGACTGGTGCCATTTCTCGCAACGCCTGCCGCGCTCGCAGGCGCACCGCCAGATCAAGGGCGCCGAGGTGCCGTTCGAGGATGAACGCTTCATCTACGTCGCCCTGACCCGCAGGCCGCCGGCGGCGCGTGCCGCGCGCGTGCTGGCGCCGCCCGATGTCGGCAAGGCCGAGATCACGGCAAAGCTCTGCACCGAGCAAAGCGTCGAACTCGCCAAGATCCCCCGCCGCGACAAGACCGCCTACGCAAGCGCCCGCCGCTGGCGCTGGGGCGATGCCGTCATTGCCGAAAGTTAACCTCGTTCCCGGCTTTTGCCTTGAACTCGGATGGCTTCCCGTTCGACCAAATCCTACCTTGCGTCCGCGCCGGCCCCTCCCCCCGGCCCCATTTTGGTTTACGCTGCCCGCCTCAATCCCCTTCAGGAGTTCTCCATGTCGACCGGCTGGATCGTTCTCGGCGTCATTGTCGTCCTCGTGTTCTTGGCCTTCAGCGCCTACAACCGGCTGGTGGCATTGGGCCAGCGGGTCGGCCAGGCCTTTGCCGACATCGACGTGCAGCTCAAGCAGCGCCACGATCTGATCCCGAACCTGGTCGAGACCGTGAAGGGTTACGCCTCGCATGAGCGCGGCACGCTCGACGACGTCATCAAGGCGCGCAACTCGGCTATGTCGGCGCAGGGACCGGCGCAGGTGTCCGCCGCCGAGAACCAGCTCTCCGGCGCGCTCGGCCGGCTGATCGCGCTGTCGGAGGCCTATCCGGACCTCAAGGCCAATGCCAATTTCCAGCAGCTCGCCAGCGAGCTCTCCGACCTCGAGAACAAGATCGCGGCCAGCCGCCGCTTCTTCAACAACGCGGTCCAGGAATACAACACCGGCATCCAGCAGATGCCCGCCGCGCTGTTCGCCGGCATGTTCGGCTTCACCAAAAAGGACTTCTTCGATCTCGGCGCCAGCCGCACCGAGGTCGAGGCGACGCCACAGGTGAAGTTCTGATTGCCGCGTGACCGGCTTCTCACCATCGTCATTCCGGGACGCGTCAAAGACGCGAACCCGGAATCTCGACCGAGACACTAACTCCGAGAGTTCGGGTTCAGGCCTCCGGCCTGCCCCGGAATGACAGGGGTTAAACGGAAGCAGCCATGGCCGCGTATGGTCTCTACACGCACATCGCCTCGAACAAGTTTCGTTCGATGCTGCTGCTCGCGGGCCTGTTCCTGCTGATCTACGTGCTGGTCTATGCGGGTGCGCTGATCGCCGAAGTTCTCATCGACAGCAACCAGACTGTCGCCTTCTACCTGTCGCGCGCCTTCTCCGACCTGCTCAAAGCCGCACCGTTCGCAACGATCGCGGCGGCCGCCTGGGTCGTGATCGCCTACTTCTTCCACCAGTCGATGATCGACGCCGTGACCGGCGGCCACGACGTCACCCGGCAGGAAGAGCCGCGGCTCTACAATCTGCTCGAAAATCTCTGCATCTCGCGCGGCATCACCATGCCGAAGCTGAAGATCATGGAGAGCCCGGCGCTGAACGCATTCGCGACCGGCCTCAATCCGCGGCAATATTCGGTCACCGTCACCACGGGTCTCCTCAACGCGCTGAACGACAAGGAGATCGAGGCGGTGCTGGGCCACGAGCTGACCCACATCAAGAACGGCGACGTGCAGCTCATGGTGGTCGCCGTCATCATCGCCGGCGTGGTCGGCTTCTTCGGCGAATTGTTCTTCCGCCTGTTCACGAATTTCAGCTGGAGTTCCGGCGGCTCGTGGTCGTCGGGCTCCTCCTCGTCGTCGCGGTCGTCCTCGTCATCGAGCGACAGCAAGAGCTCCGGCGGCGGCGCGGTGGTGGTCGTCATCATCGCGATCGTGCTGATCGTGGTGGCCTGGCTGATGTCGCAGGTGGTGAAGCTCGCGCTGTCGCGTTCGCGCGAGTATCTGGCCGATGCCGGCTCGGTCGAACTGACCAAGGACCCCGATGCCATGATCTCGGCGCTGCGCAAGATCGAGAACCGCGGCGAGCTGCCGGGTGCGACCTCGGCGGTGATGGAGCTCTGCGTCGACAATCCCCGCGAGGGCTTTGCCGATCTGTTCGCGACCCACCCGTCGGTGCAGTCCCGGGTCGACGCGCTGGTCAAGTTTGCCGGCGGCCATGATCCCGGCCCGCTGCCGCCCGCCGAGGAGACGGAAGAACCCGAGGCACAGGCCGACCAGCAGGTTGCTCCCCCGCGGCTGCCACAGGGACCGTGGAACGATGCAGGCGGCTCGGCCAGTCCACCGCCAGTGCCCGCGCCAAGCCCCTCCGGAGCCGCAGCCGGGAATCCTGTGGGTCCTTGGGGTCGCCACTAGGCGGATGATCTGCCGCCTCTCGCGACCGGTTTCGCGGCGACAGGGAAAAACCCCGGGAATTGCCGCAGCCGCGCGTCAAGGAATTGAATTCTCCCTTGTTTCTGCCATGTTCGCGCCCAACAGCAGACTTGGGACATCGATTTGGGGCCCGGGCCGATCGCAACCTGCGATCGGAGGGCGCGCGTTAGGGGACAGCAATGGCAAAGCCGGCAGTGGTTGTGGTGGGCGCGGACAAGGGCGGGGTCGGCAAGACCACGGTATCGCGCACCCTGCTCGATTATTTTTCCGCCAACAACGTACCGACGCGCGCGTTCGACACGGAGTCGCCGCGCGGAACTCTCAAGCGCTTCCATCCCGAAATCACCGAGATCGTCGACATGACGACGACGTCGGACCAGATGAAGATCTTCGACACCCTCAACGCCACAAGCCCGTCCGTCACCGTGATCGACGTCCGCGCCGGCCTGCTCTCGCCGGCGCTCGCCTCGCTCCGCGATATCGGCTTCCTCGACGCCGCCAAGGCCGGGCAGATCACCTTCGCCGTGTTCCACATCCTCGGCCCCTCGATCGCCTCACTCGACGAGATCGCCGAGACCGCGGGCTTCATGACCGGCGCGAAATATTTCCTGGTGAAGAACTTCATCAACGACACCCAGTTCTTCCAGTGGRACCAGGCGACCTATAATTCCTACTTCCACCGCATCAAGGACGCGACCGAGCTGACCATCCCCAAGCTCAACGAAATGGCCTATGAGCAGGTCGAGGTGTCCTCCGTCCCGTTCCTGAAATTCGTCGCCAACAAGGGCATCAACGACGAGGCCGCCAACTACTCCTTCGTGCTGCGCGGCTATGTCCGGCATTGGCTCGCGAACGTCTGGAGCGAGTTCGACCGGATCCGGCTGACCGACATCGTCGGCTCGAAGCCCGCCTCCCGTAACAGCGAAAAATAATTGCGCAAGCCGGGCGGATGCGGCTGGATTTGGCGGTGAATCCGCGCAGATATAGCTTTGATGCCCGCGACGCCCCTCTACATCATCTGCTCGCCCCGCCCGCAGGTCGGCAAGACGCTGCTGGCGCGGCTTTTGAGCGAATTTCTGCTGCTCAAGAACGGTGACGTCGCGGCGTTCGACGTCAACCTGAAGGAACCGTCGCTGCTCGACTTCCTGCCGAAGGTCACCGAAACGGCGGATGTGATCGATACCTACGGCAAGATGCAGCTGATGGACCGCGTCATCGTCGACGACGGCCTCGGCAAGGTGATCGACCTCGGCTTCCACGCCTTCGACGAGTTCTTCAAGATGACCGACGAGATCGGCCTCTTGAAGGAGGCGGCGCGCCGTCATGTCGCGCCGATGATCCTGTTCGTCGCCGACACCGATCGCGCCTCGGCCCGCGCCCATGAGATGCTGCGCGCCCAAATCCCGCGGATCAACCTGATCACGGTCGACAATGAGTTCATTCTCCGCGGCGAGTTGCCGCCTGCGATGGCCGGCGGCCGGCTGTTCCGCCTGCCAGCGCTGCCCGGCTTCCTCAAGACCTATATCGACCGGCTGAACTTCTCCTTCACTGGCTACCTGCGCCAGGAGAAAGACTCCTCCACCGAGCTGCACCAGTGGATCCGGCGCAACTACCTCGCCTTCCGCGAGCTCGAGCTCAGCCTGATCCTGCAACGGTCCTAGGCGATAATTTTACCCGGATAATATTGACTGTAGGCTAAGCTGGGCTTATTGAGGCGGGCATCGGTATCCCTCCCAGCAAGGTCCCCCCCCCCGTGAGCATCGACCGAAAAGCCGCCATCGCCGCCTACAAGGAGCGGAAGACCATTGCGGGCATTTACGTCATTCGATGCGCGGCCTCGGGCGAGGCCTGGGTCGGCCAGGCCCCGAACCTCGACACAATCCAGAACCGCATCTGGTTTTCGCTGCGCCAGGGCAACCACACCTGCCGCAGCCTTCAGGCGGCGTGGAACGCGCATGGCGAGGCAAGCCTGACGTTCGGCGAATGCGAGCGGCTGGAGGATGAAGAGACCGACTACGTCCGGAATGCGCTGCTGAAGGAGCGCTGGCTGCACTGGCGGGCCGAACTGAAGGCCGAGGCGATCTGACGATCGCCGCGGCGGCGAACGCTCAGTGCCCCTCGAACGTCATCAGCGTGCGCACCGGCACGTCCATGGCGCGCAGCTTGGCGGCGCCGCCGAGCTCGGGCAGGTCGATGATGAAGCAGGCGGCGACGACATTGGCGCCGATCTGGCGCAGCAGCTTCACCGCGCCCTCCGCCGTGCCGCCGGTGGCGATGAGGTCGTCGACCAGGATCACGCGCTCACCGGGCTGGATCGCGTCGACATGCATCTCCATCTCGTCGATGCCGTATTCCAGCGAATAGGCGATGCGCACGGTGGTGTGCGGCAGCTTGCCTTTCTTCCGGATCGGCACGAAGCCGGCTGAGACCTGATGCGCCACCGCGCCGCCGATGATGAAGCCGCGCGCCTCCATGCCGGCGACCTTGTCGATCTTGTTGCCGGCCCAGGGATTGACGAGCTCGTCGACCGCACGGCGGAACGCGCGCGCGTCTGCGAGCAGCGTGGTGATGTCGCGGAACATGATCCCCGGCTTGGGATAGTCGGGGATGGTGCGGACGCTCGCCTTCAGATCGTGGTCAAAGGTCATTTGTATCCCATATTAGCTGTCATTCCGGGCGGCTCGAAGAGCCGAACCCGGAATCTCGAGATTCCGGGTTCGATGCTACGCATCGCCCCGGAATGACGAGCATGAAACATGCACTCAATTCGCCCCAGCATCCAGCCTGAATGCGTTCTCGACAATCCGCAAACCCACCTCGCCGCCGAGCGACATCAGCGATTCCGGATGGAATTGCACGCCGGCGACGGGCAGGGTCTTGTGCTCGAGCGCCATGGCGACGCCATCCTCGGTGCTGGCGGTGACGTTCAACACCTCCGGCATGCTGTCGCGCTCGACATAGAGCGAATGATAGCGGCCGATCACGATCTCGTTCGGCAGGTTGCGCATCAGCCGCCCGCCCCGAACCTGAACCCGCGAGGGCCGGCCATGGGCGGGATGGGTGAGCTGCCCGAGCGCGCCGCCAAAATACTCGCCGATCGCCTGCACGCCGAGGCAGACGCCGAACACCGGCAGCTTGTTCTCCAGCGCCGCATCAATGGTCTTCTTGATCCCGAAATCCTCAGGCCGCCCGGGACCGGGCGACAGCACGAGCAGGTCCCAGCGCTTCTGCTTGAGCATGTCGAGCGCGTGCACGTAGCGGACCACGGTGACGCTGGCGCCGACCTGGCGGAAATAGTCGGCCAGCATATGGACGAAGCTGTCGTCGTGATCGATCAGCAGCACCCGCTTGCCGCTTCCGGTGGCATCGGGCGCAAACGCCGACAGCGGCTTCGGCGGATCGCCGCGCAGCGCCTGGAACAGCGCCGCGGCCTTGACCTGGCATTCGCGGTCCTCGGCGGCGGGATCGGAATCGAACAGGCAGGTGGCGCCGACGCGGACCTCGGCGAGGCCATCCTTCATGCGGATGGTGCGGATGGTGAGGCCGGTGTTGATGCTGCCGTCGAAATTCACCGCGCCGATCGCGCCGGCATACCAGCGCCGCGGCGAGCGTTCGTGATCCTCGACGAACTGCATCGCCCAGAGCTTTGGCGCGCCGGTCACCGTCACGGCCCAGGCATGGGTGAGAAACGCGTCGAGCGCGTCGAAGCCGGGACGCAGCATGCCCTCGACATGGTCGACGGTGTGGAACAGTTTTGAGTAGGTCTCGATCTGCCGCCGCGCCAGCACCTTGATGGTGCCGGGGACACAGACCCGCGCCTTGTCGTTGCGGTCGACGTCGGTGCACATGTTGAGCTCGAACTCGTCCTTCTCCGAATTCAGGAGCTGGCGGATCTGCTCGGCGTCGCCGATCGCATCGGTGCCGCGGGCGATGGTGCCGGAGATCGGGCAGGTCTCGACCCGGCGTCCGTCGGAGCGCACGAACATTTCCGGCGAAGCCGAGACGAGAAACTCGCCGTCGCCGAGATTCATCAGCGCGCCATAGGGCGACGGGTTGATGACGCAGAGCCGCTGGAACACTTCGGCGGGCGAGCGATCACAGGGTTCGGCGAACAGCTGTCCGGGCACGGCCTCGAACAGATCGCCGCGCGCGAAGGCCGCGCGCGCAGTCTCGACCGTGGCCTGATATTCGCCAGGCGCGTRATCGGCAAAGCCCTGGCGCGGCGTCTTCTGGTACGGGCTCTCGGCCGTCTCGCGCGGCAGGCCCTCGGTGGATTTGCCCTTCCAGGCGAAATCGTAACTCAGCACCACGCCGCGGCCGGTGGCGCGGTCGTAGGCCAGCAGGCGATCGGGGACATAGAGCACGATGTCGCGCTGGTCGCTCTCGCGCACCCGCTTCTGCACGAGGTCCTCGATCTGGAAGACGAGATCGTAGGCGAAGGCGCCGAACAGGCCGAGCAGCCCGTCGTCGTTGGCGGAGAAGGCGGCGACGAGATCGCGCACCAGCGACATCACGCTGGCGCGCCGCGTGCGCTGGTCCTCCTCGACCGGAGCCGCGCCACGGATGATATGGCCGGCGAGGCGCGAAGCTGTTGTCTCGGAGATCACCACGCAGGGTTCGCGGAGCACCTCAGTGAGGAAGGCGATCAGCACCTGCCCGCGCTCGTTGAGCGCCTCGAGCTTGAAATTGACGCCAACGGTCTCGAGCTTGAGCGGCGGGTCGGAGAAGCCGAGGTCAAAACTCTCGTAGCGGCCGGGCACGGTCGTGCCCGACGACAGCACCACGCCGCGGCGGCGGTCGAGCAGGCTGACGAGATCGTCGAGCCGGTTGGCGCCGCCGGTGAACTGCTCCGCGACGCGCGTGATCGCAAGACCTGCGCGGGTCACATAGTCGCTTCTGGCCGGGAGGGCAAAGACGGTCCTGTTCATGGGGTCCTCTTACGAAACTTGCCGAGGGAACGCCACACAGGACAAACGATCAGGCCGCCGCACTGCGTTGGCGACCTTCGACGATTTTGGGAAAAGAAATCGCACCGGCCACCTCTTAGGAGGTGCGCCACCAAAGACGGGCTGGGCGGACGGCGGTGCTCATGGGCGGATACTCACCATGGCCGGGGAGCGGCGTCAAGGGTGGCCTAGGTGCCGTAGCCCGGATGGAGCGCAGCGCAATCCGGGGTTCGTGCCACGACGAGACAGCCCCGGATTACGCTGCGCTCCATCCGGGCTACAACTACTGACGGCGTCAATCTCAGCTGTCGTCCCGGCGAAGGCCGGGACCCATAGCCACAAAATTGAACTTGGCGAAGACTCGGAGTGACAGCAGGTCCTAACCACAAAATCCTGTGGTTGTGGGTCCCGGCCTTCGCCGGGACGACACCGATTTTGTGGCGCGGCTGGCGCACCACACCTACCCCAAATGCTTCTTGAAAAACTCCGTCGCCCTTCCCCAGGCGAGCTCGGCGGCTTCGCGGTCGTGCACCGACTGGCGCTGCTCGTTGACGAAGGCGTGCTCGGCGTCATAGCGGAACAGCTCCAGCGACTTGCCGGCGGCCTTCATGCCGTTTTCGAAGGCGCCGACTAGCTCCGGCGTGCACCAATCGTCCTTGTTGGCGAAATGGGCCTGGAGCGGGATCTTGACGTCGGCGGGCTTGGCCGCCTGCTCCGGCGGGATGCCGTAGAACACGACGCCGGCCGCAAGCTCCGGAATCCTGGTCGCGCCGATGATGGTCACCGCGCCGCCGAGGCAGAAGCCGGTCAGGCCGACCTTGGCGCCGTTGCGCGACAGATATTGCGTGGCGCCGCGCACGGTCTGCGTGGTGGCGTCCATGAAGTCGAGCGAGTTCATCTCTTTGCCGGCGGCGTCGGTGTCGTGATACGGCACCACCTTGCCCTTGTAGAGATCCGGCGCCAGCGCATCGAAACCGGCCAGCGCAAAGCGGTCGCAGAGGCCCTTGATCTGGTCCGACAGTCCCCACCATTCCTGGATCACGACCACGCCCGGCGCATTGCCGCGCGCGGCATTGGCGAGATAGCCCGAGGCGTCCTTGCCGTCCGGGCGCTTGAAGGTGATGACGGTTCCCATGGTGTCCTCCGACGAGTTTCTGGGGAGCGGTTGGAGGTATTTTGGCGGTTGGGAGCGAGATAGGCAATCGCGCCAAACAACACACGCTCGTGTCCAACAAAAAAGCCCCCTCGCGGGGGCTTTTTCAATCTCGTCTCGCGTCGCTCAGTGCGAGCCGGCCCAGACCTTCTTCTTCGTGAAATACATCAGGCCCGCGAAGATGATCAGGAACACGAACACCTGGAAGCCGAGGCGCTTGCGCGCTTCCATGTGCGGTTCGGCGGTCCACATCAGGAACGTGGTGACGTCCTTGGAATATTGCGCGACCGTGGTCGGCGAGCCATCGTCAAAGGTCACCTGGCCGTCGCTGAGCGGCTTCGGCATCTTGATGGCGTGGCCCGGGAAGTACTTGTTGTAGTAGGAGCCCTCCGGGATGGTCACGCCTTCCGGCACCTTCTCCTCAAAGCCCTGGAGCACCGCCGCGACGTAGTCCGGGCCCTGCTCCTGGTACTGGCTGAAGAAGTCGACGATGAACAGCGGGAAGCCGCGGCCATAGGAACGCGCCTTGGTGATCAGCGACAAATCGGGCGGCGCCGCGCCGCCATTCGCCGCGCGCGCAGCCTGCTCGTTCGGGAAGGGCGAGGGGAAATAATCCGCCGGCCGGCCCGGACGCTCGAACATGTCGCCCGCATCGTTCGGGCCGTCCTTGATCTTGTAGTCGGAGGCGAAGGCTGCCACCTGCGCCGTTGAATAGCCGGGGCCGCCGGGATCTCCAAGATTGCGGAAGGCGATGTAGGACAGGCCGTGGCAGCTGGCGCAGACTTCCTTATAGACCTTCAGGCCACGCTGGAGCGCGCCGCGGTCATACTTGCCGAAAGGGCCGGCGAAGGACCATTTGTTGCCCGGCGGCCTGTCGCTGCCTTCGGAGGCGCGCGCGTCCTGGAGGCTGCCAAGGAACAGCGCGCCGGCGGCGACGAGCATGATCGCGACGGAGGCTACCGCCTTGCCGCCCTTGGCCAGGATCGATTCCGAGATCGAATTCGGCACCGGCCGCGGCGTCTCGATGCGCGAGAGCAGCGGCAGCACGATCAGGAAATAGGCGAAGTAGCAGACCGTCAGGACGCGGCCGGYGATCACGTAGATGCCTTCCGGCGGCTGCGCGCCGAGATAGCCGAGCAGGATGCAGACCGCGACGAAGATCCAGAAGAACTGCTTGGCCAGCGGACGGTACTTCGACGACCTGGTCTTGGCAGCATCGAGCCAGGGCAGGAAGCACAGGATGATGATCGCCGAGAACATCCCGATCACGCCCGCGAGCTTGTTCGGGATCGAGCGCAGGATCGCGTAGAACGGCAGGTAATACCATTCCGGCACGATGTGCGGCGGCGTCACGCCCGGGTTCGCCGGAATGTAGTTGTCGGCGTCGCCGAGATAGTTCGGCATGTAGAAGATGAACCAGGCGTAGAGCAGCAGGAAGCAGGACACGCCGAACATGTCCTTGATGGTCGCGTGCGGCGTGAACGGCACCGTGTCCTTTTCCGTCTTCGGCTCGACGCCGTCGGGATTGTTCTGGCCGGCGACGTGCAGTGCCCAGACGTGGAGCACGACGACGCCCGCGATCAGGAACGGCAGCAGATAGTGCAGCGAGAAGAAGCGGTTCAGCGTCGGGTTGCCGACCGAATAGCCGCCCCACAAGAGCGTCACGATGCTCTCGCCGACATAGGGAATGGCGGAGAACAGATTGGTGATGACGGTGGCGCCCCAGAAGCTCATCTGGCCCCACGGCAGCACGTAGCCCATGAAGCCGGTCGCCATCATCAGGAGGTAGATGATGACGCCGAGGATCCACAGCACCTCGCGCGGCTCCTTGTAGGAGCCGTAATACAGGCCGCGCAGCATGTGGACGTAGACCGCGAAGAAGAACATCGACGCGCCGCAGGCATGCATGTTGCGCAGCAGCCAGCCGTAATTGACGTCACGAACGATCAGCTCGACCGACTTGAAGGCGAGGTCGGCATGCGGCGTGTAGTGCATCGCCAGGATCACGCCGGTCAGGATC
>NZ_JBFULT010000060.1:0-21542 GCF_054049755.1 Bradyrhizobium sp. P5_C11_2 | reverse complement strand
ATGTTGTAGGGCACGTGGGCGCGCGTCTCGGGCGTGGCGGCGCGGCAGACCAGCGAAGTCGCGTAGACCCTGCCCTTGCCGCTGGCGCGCGCCTCGCGCGGATCGGCGGTTCCGCACGCAGCGCAGAAGGCGCGATGGAAATACTGCACATGGCCGCATGCCGCACAGGTCTGGTAGGTGATGGCGTGCTCGCCCTTGGTCCAGTCCGCCAGACGCTCGCTCATCGCACCCGCTCCAGGAACATGCTGACATGCGACGAGAGCACGCCGCCGTCGCCGTGCAGCAGCGCGATCGAGGCGTCGCGCACCTGGCGCTGAGCCGCCCGTCCCGTCATCTGCAAATGCGCCTCGACCAGATGCGCCATGGCACCGCCGACCCCGCAATGGCCGTAGCTGAGCAGGCCGCCATGGGTGTTGAGCGGCATCGCGCCGTCGCGGCTGAAATGGCCGGCGCGCACGCGCGCGGCCGCCTCGCCGCGCCCGGCGAGGCCGAGGTCTTCCAGCAGCATCGCGAGCGTGATGGTGAAGCTGTCGTAGATCGCGGCATAGCGCACGTCTGAAATCGCAAGACCGGAGATCTCCTTGGCGCGCGCGATGGAGATCTCGGCGCCGAGCTCGCTGAGCGCGGGCGCGGCGGTGACGTGCTGGTGAGTGTGCGCCTGGGCGCAGCCGCGGATGCGCACGCCCGCTTCCCCCGTACGCTCGCGGCTGATTACGAACGCCGCGCCGCCGTCGGACACCGGGCAGCAGTCGAGCAGTTTCAGCGGCATCGCCACCGGCTTCGACGCCATGACATCGGCGACCGTGATGGGATCGTGGAATTGCGCGCCGGGATGGGTGCAGGCGTGGGCGCGCATCAGCACCGCGAACTCGGCGAGGTCCTCTTCCGTCACGCCATATTCGTRCATGTACCTGTTAGCAACGAGGCCGTAATAGGCGGGAATGGTCGGTCCCAGCGGCACCTCGTAATCGGGGTGCCCGACCTGCGCAAGCGCCTGGATCGAGGCATCGCGGCTCTGCCCGGTGAGGCGATTCTCGCCGGCGACCACGAGCACATTGCGCGCGACACCGGCTTCGACCAGGTGATGCGCGAGCATGGTCATCGCAAGCCCCGTCGCGCCGCCAACCTGCACGGCATGCGCGTAAGATGGGCGAATGCCGAAGTGCTCGGCGAAGACGGTGGCCAGCATGATGTGCGGCGAGACGGTGGAGTAACCGCAGAGGACGCCGTCGATCTCGGCACGCTTGAGCCCGGCATCGTCGAGCGCGAGTTGCGCCGCCCGGCTCATCAGGTCGAGCGAGGACGAGCCTTCATGCTTGCCGTAAGGTGTGAGGCCGACGCCGGTGATGAAGCTCATGCTCTCTCCTCCTCGTCATTCCGGGGCGGTCCGAAGGACCGAGCCCGGAATCTCGAGATTCCGGGGTCGATGCTAACGCATCGCCCCGGAATGACGGATGAGAGAGTTGTCGTCATCTCTACCCCCTACTCCGGCCCCGTACGCGTGACGCCGTCGTTGACCATGGCCGCGATCTCGTCCGGGGAATATCCGATCTCCTTCAGAATCTCCGCGCCATGCTCGTTGAGCCGCGGCGCGAGGCGGACCGGTTCGGCTTCGGTCTCGGACCAGCTCGCAGTAACCTTCATGCTGCGGATCGGCCCTTCGGTCGGATGGTTGACGACCGGAAAGAAGCCGGTCGCTTCGAGATGCTCATCGTGCAGGATCGATTGCAGGTCATGCATCGGCATCACCGGCACGTCGGCCCTGGTGAGCAGCTCGATCCATTCCGCCGTGGCGCGCGTCTCGAAGATGCGCGCGAGCTCGGCATAGACGACATCGATATTGGCGGCGCGGCCAGCGAAGGTCGCAAACTTCGCATCGGCGCGCAGATCGTCACGGCCGGTTGCCTCGAAAAAGCTATTCCACTGCTTGTCGTTGTAGACGATGACGCTGAGATAACCGTCCGAGGTCTTGTACGGCCGGCGGTCGCGCGAGAGGTGGCGGGCATAGCCGCCCTTGTCGAGCGGCGGCTCGTAGGTGAGCCCGCCCATGTGGTCGCCCATGACGAAGCCGGCCATGGTCTCGAACATCGGGATGTCGACGCGCTGGCCGCGTCCGGTGCGGTCGCGATGCACGAGGCTGGCGCAGATCGCGCCGACGGCCGTGAGACCGACGATGCGGTCGACCAGCGCATTCGGCACGTAGCGCGGCACGCCGTCGCCGGTCTGCGCCATCAGCGCGGGGAGCGCCGTCGCGCCCTGGATCAGATCGTCATAGGCGGGTTTCGCGGCATAGGGGCCGTCCTGGCCGAAGCCGAACACGCCGGCATAAACCAGCCGCGGATTGATGGCAGAGACCACGTCGTAGCCGAGCTGAAGCCGCGCCATCGCCTGCGGGCGGACGTTGTAGACGAGCACGTCGGCGTCCTTGAGAAGACGCAGCACGGCATCGCGCCCCGAAGGCTTCTTCAGGTCGAGACAGATCGAGCGCTTGCTGCGGTTGGTGTTGAGGAACACCGGGCCCATGCCGGCGTGACGCATCGGGCCGATCAGGCGGGTGACATCGCCCTCGAGCGATTCCACCTTGATGACGTCGGCACCGTAGTCGCCGAGCATCTGGGTCGCATACGGCCCCATCAGCACGGTCGTCATGTCGATGACCTTGATGCCCTTCAGCGGCCCCATCGTTCGCTCCCGATTGCGCGGGCTCGGCCCGCGATTTCGGTCCAGCTAACGGCAGCGGCGCCGTGCACGCAAGGGCGGCCGGCGTATGGCCGCATGCGTTATGCGGCGATATCGCGGGCTATTTCTTCTGGCGGGATTCGCGGATCTTCAGGAGCCGGTCGAGCTCGTCGTTCTGCTGGTTGATGCGGTCGGCGATGCGCGCCTCGTTCTGCTCGCCCGAGGCGGCGGCGGCCTGCTCGATCAGCTGCCTGATATTGTCCTCGAGGATCGCGATGCGATCGTTGAGTTGGTCCAAAGTGAGGTAGTCGTCATTGCTCATGATGCATTTCTCGCAAATCAATCAGGAGCCGTAGGGTGGGCAAAGCGAAGCGTGCCCACCATGATCTAGCGCAAGACAAGAAAGAAGGTGGGCACGGCGCTTTCGCGCCTTTGCCCACCCTACTAGGACTAACCCACTCTACAAGAGCTTACTTCAGCGGCTCCAGCACGGAGACGTAGTTGGCGACCGCGGCGCCGCCCATGTTGAAGATGCCGCCGAGCTTGGCGTTCTTGAGCTGCATGCCCTCGGGGGCCTGCCCCGCAAGCTGCATCGCGGTCATCACATGCATGGAGACGCCGGTGGCGCCGATCGGGTGGCCCTTGGCCTTCAATCCGCCGGACGGATTGACCGGCAGCTTGCCGTCCTTGAGCGTCCAGCCTTCCTTGATGGCGCGGGCGCCCTGCCCCTTCGGGGTCAGGCCCATCGCTTCGTACTCGATCAATTCGGCGACCGTGAAGCAGTCATGGGTCTCGACGAAGGAGAGATCGGTGAGCGCGACGCCGGCCTGCTCCAGCGCGCGCTGCCAGGCGACCGTGCAACCCTCGAACGCGAGGATGTCGCGCTTGGACATCGGCAAAAAGTCCTGGGCGTGCGCGGTGGCGCGGAAGCCGATCGACTTGCTCATGCCTTTGGCGGTCTCGGCGTCGGCCAAAACCAGCGCCGCGGCGCCGTCGGAGACCAGCGAGCAGTCGGTCCGCTTCAGGGGACCGGCGACATAGGGGTTCTTCTCGCTCTCGGAGCGGCAGAATTCGAAGCAAAAATCCTTGCGCATCTGGGCGTAGGGATTGGCGACGCCGTTCTTGTGGTTCTTGGCGGCGATCAGCGCCAGCGCGTCGGACTGGTCGCCGTATTTCTGGAAGTAGCCGCTGGCGATCTTGCCGAACACGCCGGCGAAGCCGCCGACGGTGTCGCCGTCCTCGGGCAGATAGGACGCCTTCAGCAGGTTCTTGCCGATCTCCGGGCCCGGCGTGCGCGTCATCTGCTCGACGCCGACGACCAGCACGATCCTGGCCGCACCCGCGGCAATCGCGCGCAGGCCCTGGTGCACCGCAGCGGATCCCGTGGCGCAGGCGTTCTCGACGCGGGTGGCCGGCTTGAAGCGCAGCTTCGGGTCGGCCTGGAGCACCAGCGAGGCGGTAAAATCCTGGGGCGAGAAGCCGGCGTTGAAATGACCGAGCACGATCTCGTCGACGTCGGACGCGGAAATGCCCGCATCGGCCAGCGCCTCATTGGCCACGCGGGTGACGAGGCTTTCGACGGTTTCGGTGTCGAACTTGCCGAACGGCGTATGCGCCCATCCGACGATGCTGGCGGTCATGGTCATTCTCCCTAGCGTCTCTTACTGACCTAAGTCTTAGCCGATCGATGGCAAGACTTCACCCGGCTTTCAGGGCCTTGAGCGTGCGCTGGCAGATGGCAGTTATGCCGGCCCAGTTCCCGGCCCTGATCTCCGCGGTCGGGCACAGCCAGGACCCGCCGACCGCCACAACGTTGGGCTCGGCGAGCCAGGTCGCCGCATTGGCCTCGCCGACGCCGCCGGTCGGGCAGAACCGCACGTTCGGAAACGGACCGCCGAGCGCGCGCAGGCCCTTGATGCCGCCGGCCTGCTCGGCCGGGAAGAATTTTGCGACGTCGAAGCCGTGCGCGAGCGCCATCATCAGCTCGGACGCGGTCGCGATACCCGGCGCGAACGGCAAGGCGCTGTCGGCGGCGGCCTTCAGGAGATCGGGGGTCAGGCCCGGGCTGATGCCGAACTTGACGCCGAGCTTCTCGACACGGGTAAAGTCGGCCGGATTGAYAATCGTGCCGATGCCGACGAGCGCCTCGGGGACTTCGGCCATCATCGCTCTCGCCGCCTCGATCGCAACAGGGGTGCGCAGGGTCACCTCCAGCGTGCGGACGCCGCCGGCAACCAGCGCACGCGCCAGCGGCACGGCATCCTGGATACGCTCGATGGTGAGGACGGGAATAACGGTCGCGGCCTTGAACAGCGCGACGAGGTGGTTCTGTTGGGCAGTCGTGGTCATCGTTGTCGCTTCTTTACTTGGTCGCCTGGCGAGAGGTCGCCGGCCGGTGCCGTTTCTTCGGCGGCATGGCATAGCCCGGAATGATGGCCCCGGCATAGCAGATCACGAGGCTGGCGAGGCGATGCCCGGCCTGGGCGGCCTCGACCGGCTCGGAGCCGCCGAGCCGGGCCGCGATATAAGCTGCCGCAAAGCTGTCGCCGGCCGCGGTGGTGTCGACCACCGGCTTGGTCATGGGCTCGGCGCGCACCTCGCTGGTTCCTCCGGGAAAGCGCAGCAGGCTGACCGGCTCGGCCAGCCGGAACACCAGCTCGGAGCTCGGGATTCGCGCCATCAATTGGTCGTGGCTCTCCCCGGGATACAGCGCGAGCAGGTCCTCGGTGGAGGTCAGCACGATGTCGGCGGCCGCGAAGGCCGCCGCAAACACCTCGCGGGCGACATCGCGATCGGGCCAGCCGCGTGCGCGAAAGTTGGTGTCGAACACGAAGCGGGTGCCGAGCAGGCGCGCCCGCTTGATCGCCGCGAACAGGCGCTCGCGCCCGGGTGCGTCATAGATCGAGAGCGTGATCGCCGAGAGATAAACGACGTCGTAGCTCATCAGCGAGTTGAGGAGCTCGTCCGTCTCCGGCAGATTCATCAACTGACGAGCCGCCGCACTGTCGCGCCAGTGGAAGAACTGGCGCTCGCCCTTCGCGTCCGTCTGGATCATGTAGAGGCCGGGCAGCTTGCCCGGCAACCGCGCGACACGGCGTGTCCCGACGCCCTCCGCATTCCAGGCCGCGATCATCTCATCGCTCAACGCATCATCGCCCAGCGCGGTGAGATAATCGACCTTGACCTCGAGCCGCGCCAGATAGACCGCGGTGTTGAGGGTGTCGCCACCGAAGCCGCGCGCGTAGAGACCGCCACCCTGCCCGCCGGACTGGCCGGCAGACTGTCCAGCCGAATGTCCGCCCTGGGCCTGCCGGAGCTCGACCATGCACTCGCCGATGCAAGCAACGCTCGCCATCACTTTACCCGCTCAGTCAGAGATCAGGCGACGAAATTGCCGCCGAGCTCGTCTTCGATGTGAATGCGGATGATGTCGTCAAAGCTCTTCTCGGCTGTGGTGAAGCCGAGCTCGAGCGACCGCTTTGCATTGAAATTGCGCGGCCAGCCGCCGACGATGCCGACGATGAAGGGATCGGGCTCCCGCTTGATGCGGGCGGCGACCTTGTCGCCGGCAACGCGCTTCAGGGCCGCGATCTGCTCGCCGACGGTGGCCGACAGGCCGGGCATGGTGAGATTGCGGCGCGGGCCGACGGTCGCGAGGTCCATGGTGCCGGCATGGAGCAGGAAGCCGACGGCGGAGCGCGGCGTGGCGTGCCAATGGCGGACGTCCTCGGACACCGGCAACACCGCTTCCTTGCCGGCCAGCGGCTCACGCAGGATGTTGGAGAAGAAGCCCGATGCCGCCTTGTTGGGCATGCCGGGCCGGATGCAGATGGTCGGCAGGCGGATGCCGATGCCGTCGAGGAAGCCGCGGCGGGAATAGTCGGCGAGCAGCAGTTCGCCGATCGCCTTTTGCGCGCCGTAGCTCAGCAGCGGGGTGTGAAAGAATTCGTCGCCGATCGCCTCCGGGAACGGCGCGCCGAACACCGCGATCGAGGACGTGAACACCACGCGCGGCTTGTAGCCGCCGCCAACGAGCCTGACAGCGTCGAGCAGCATCCGCGTGCCGTCGAGATTGATGCGGTAGCCCTTGTCGAAGTCGAGCTCCGCCTCACCCGACACGATCGCGGCGAGATGGAAGATCACGTCGGGGCGGCCTGCGATCAGCTTCTCGGCCGCGCCGGGAACGGCGAAATCACCGGACACCGTCTCGACGGCAAAACCGGCCTTTTCCGGCTTCTTCGGCTCGACCACGTCATGCATGGTCAGCTTGGTGATCTCGCTCTTGCCGAGCCGGCCGTCGCGCAACAGCCGTTCACACAATTTGCGGCCGACCATGCCGGCGGCGCCCAGAACCAGAATGTGCAAGAGCCTACTCCTTTTTATTGGCCGGAACGCGCCGCCCTTGACGTCTTCTCTTGGCGCGTTCTCGAGGCAGGCCCCGCGATTACTCCTTCACGGCGCCGGTCATCGCCGACACATAATACTCCACGAAGAAGGAATAAAGGATAACTACGGGGACCGAGCCGGTCAGTGCCGCCGCCATCAGCGCGCCCCAATGGTAGACGTCGCCGTTGACGAGCTCGGTGATGGCGCCGACCGGGATGGTCTTGTTCTCCGAGGAGGAGATGAAGGTCAGCGCATAGATGAACTCGTTCCAGGACAACGTGAAGGCGAAGATGCCGGCCGAGATCAACCCTGGTAGCGACAGCGGCAGCGTGATCTTGGTGAGGATCTGGAGCCGCGTGGCACCGTCGATCAGGGCGCACTCCTCGAGCTCATAGGGGATGGTGCGGAAATAGCCCATCAAGAGCCAGGTGCAGAACGGGATCAGGAAGGTCGGATAGGTCAGGATCAGGGCCAGATTGCCGTCGAACAGGCCGAGCTGGAACACGATCGCCGCCAGCGGAATGAACAGGATCGACGGCGGCACCAGGTAACCGAGGAAGATCGCCAGGCCGACATAGCGCGATCCCCTGTAGCGCAGCCGCTCGATCGCATAGGCCGCGCAGACGCTGGCAAACAGCGAGATGAAGGTCGAGGACACCGAGACGATGATGGTGTTCCACATCCACAGCGGATAGTCGGTGTCGAAGAACAGCTTCTTGATGTGCTCGAGCGTCGGATGCACGATCCAGAACGGATTGTACTTCTCGTAATCGTACATCTCCGCGTCCGGCTTGAACGTCGCGACCGCCATCCAGTAGAACGGGAACAGCAGGAAGACGACGATCAGGCCGAGCGGGAGGTAGACGCGGAGAAACTTCCGCGGCAGGCTTTCCAAATAGGACATTCCGATGGTTTGGTCGTCCGCGGTGGTCATGGTCAGTCCCTTCCGCCCTGCTGCCAGCGAGAGCGCTGAAGTCCGAAGAAGCTCAACAGGATCGCTGCGACCAGGAACGGGATCATCGCGTTCGAGATCGCCGCGCCCTCGCCAAGATTGCCGCCGGTGATCGCGCGCTGGAACGACAGCGTCGCCATCAGATGCGTGGCGTTGATCGGCCCGCCCCGCGTGATGGTGTAGATGAGCTGGAAATCGGTGAAGGTCATCAGCACCGAGAACRTCATCACGACGGCGATGATCGGCGACAGCATCGGCAGCGTGATGTGGCGGAAGCGCTGCAAATTGGTGGCGCCGTCGAGATTGGCCGCCTCGTAGAGCGAGGGCGAGATGGTCTGCAATCCCGCCAGCAGCGTGATCGCCACGAACGGCACGCCGCGCCAGATATTGGCGACGACCACCGACCAGCGCGCGTTCCAGGGATCGCCGAGGAAGTCGATGTAGCTCGTGATCAGGCCGGCCTTGATCAGCACCCAGGAGATGATCGAGAACTGGCTGTCATAGATCCACCAGAACGCGATCGCCGAGAGCACCGTCGGCACCACGAACGGCAGCAGCACGATCGCCCGGATCATCGACTTGAACGGCAGCCGCTCGTTGAGCAGCAGCGCCAGGTAAAGTCCGATGGCGAATTTCACGATGCTGGCGCTCACGGTGTAGAAGATGGTGTTGAACACCGACAGCCAGAACACCGAGTCCTTTGCGAGCGAAACGAAGTTCTGGAATCCGATGAAGCGTCCGACCCCGCCGATCTTGGTATCGGTCATGCCGAGCCAGAGTCCCAGCGCCAGCGGGTAGGCCAGAAACAGCACAAGGATCGTGATAGCCGGCACCATGAACATCGCGCCGAGAAAGTGCCGGCTTTCGAACGCTCTGGACCACAGGCTGCTGCGCTTGACCTGCGCGGCGACGGGCTCGGCCATAACTGCCATGTCGGACTCCCCTCACGGAACGACGACGGCGGCGCCCAGCGAGCTGGACGCCGCCGCCGGTGGCTGATCAGACCTGATAGTAGCGCTTGGCGCGCTCGGCTGCCCGCGCCGCAGCCTGCTGCGGCGTGGCCGAACCGGTCGCGGCCTCTGCGAACATGTCGACCACGACGAAGTCGCCCATCACGGCCGCCGAGGCGTAGCCGAGATCGCCGGCATAGCCGTTATCGCGGCAGCGCTTCAGGCAGTCACGGAATGGTGTGATCTTGGGATCCGAGGTCCACACCGGATTGTCGTTGTAGGCCGGCAGCGGCGGCGCGACGTAGCCGTTGGAGGCGACCTCCCAGGCGTCGTAGTTCTCCTTGTCCCACATGAACTTGATGTATTCCTTGACCRCCTTGGGATACTTCGAGTGCTTGTAGCCGTAGGCGACCAGCACGTTCTGCTGCTCGGTCGACACGCCAACCGGGCCGATCGGCATCGGCGCGTGGTCCATGTCCTTGGCGATCTCCTGCTGCTTGGGGTCGGTGGAGTTCTTGCCGACGGTCCAGATCGAGATGCCGTTCAGGGTCAGGCTGAGTTCGCCGTTCAGGAAGGCCTTGTTGTTGTTGCTGTCGTTCCACGACAGCACGCCGGGAATGAAGGTCGCATACAGCTGCTTGACGTATTCCAGCGCCGCAATCGTCTCCGGCGACTCGATCACGACCTCGTTCTTGTCGTTGACGACCTTGCCGCCATGCGCCCACAGCAGCCACTGGCACCAGCCATTGGCGTCACCGGTCGCATGCCCCAGCGCGAAGCCCGCCGGCGTATTGTTCTTCTTCAAGGCCTGGCAAAGCTTGAGGAAGCCCGGCAGGTCCTTCGGGAACTCCTCGAAGCCCGCCGCCTTCATGTGGCTGACGCGGTAGTTCATGCAGCCGCCGGTCGCGCCCTGCGGAATCGCGATCCAGCTGTTGCCCTTCTTGCCGTAGCGCTCGGCGACCGGATACCAGCCGCCATACTTGGCGCCGAGATAGTCGGCGACGTCGGTGACGTCGATCAGCTTCTCCGGGAATTTGTGGGGATCGTCGAGCGTGCCGATGATCAGGTCGGGGCCGGCGCCGACATTGGCGGCGACCGCGGCCTTCGGCCGAATGTCATCCCAGCTCTCGGCTTCGAGCTTCACCTTGACGCCGGTCTTCTCGGAGAACTTCTTGGTCTGCTCGGCGAACTTGTCGAACTCGGCCTGGATGAACTGCTTCCAGCGCAGCACGCGGATGGAGGCGTTCGGCTCCGGCACGTTGGTCCACTCCGCCGCACGGACCGGGACGATCCCCGGGCCGGCCAGCAGGGCTGCGCCGCCCAGGCCAGCCTTGAGCAAACTACGCCTGTCGAAATCGCTCATCGTTCTCTCCCTGAATTTTATATTTGTATTGGTTGGTTTTTACGTCGTTACATGCGTTTACCGGTCGCCTCGTCGAACAAGTGAACCAGCGACGGGTCGGGCTTCAGCCTGACCTTGTCGCCGGGATTGAACTGGTGACGTTCGCGGAAGACCGCGACGACCTGCTCGCCGCCGACCTTCGCGAACACCTGCGTCTCCGACCCCGTCGGCTCGACCACGATGATCTCGGCCTCGGCGCCGTCGTCGGCGATGGTGAAATGCTCGGGACGGACGCCATAGACCACAGGCTTGCCGTCGGACGCGGCCGGTGCGTTCTGGAGCGGCAGCTTGACCCCGTTCGGTCCCTCGAAGGTCGCAGCGCCGTTGACGCGGATATGGCCCTTCAGGAAATTCATCGCGGGAGAGCCGATGAAACCGGCGACGAACTGGTTCTCCGGCTTGTCGTAGAGCTCGAGCGGCGTGCCCATCTGCTCGACGATGCCGTCGTGCATGACGACGATCTTGTCGGCCATGGTCATGGCCTCGATCTGGTCGTGGGTGACGTAGACGGTCGTGGTCTTCAGCCGCTGGTGCAGCTCCTTGATCTCGGTGCGCATGGCGACGCGGAGCTTGGCATCGAGGTTCGACAGGGGCTCGTCGAACAGGAACACCTGGGGATCGCGCACGATGGCGCGGCCCATGGCGACGCGCTGGCGCTGGCCGCCGGAGAGCTGCCGCGGATAGCGTTCGAGCAGCGGCGACAGCGCGAGAATTTCGGCGGCGCGCTTGACCCGCTTGTTGATCTCGTCGGAGCTCGCACCGCGCAGCTTCAGCGAGAAGCCCATATTCTCGCCAACGGTCATATGCGGATAGAGCGCGTAGTTCTGGAACACCATCGCAATATCCCGCTCCTTGGGCTGGATATTGTTGACGACGCGGTCGCCGATCGAGATCGTGCCGGAGGTGATGTTCTCGAGGCCCGCGAGCATGCGCAGAAGCGTCGACTTGCCGCAGCCGGAGGGGCCAACCAGGACGACGAACTGGCCATCCTCGATCGGGATCGAGACGCCGTGCAGGACTTCAAAATTGCCGAACGATTTCCGCACGTCGCGGATTTGCACAGACGACATCTAGCTCCCTCCTCCGACTCGACGACGCAATTGTCGCGCCGCCACCGTCTTGCTTTTTCCAGACTTCACCGAACGAAGCCCGACCTTATCGGGCGACATTGTCAGCAGTTTGTGCGGTTTTGGCAATTTGTCTTTGGTTAGTCGTTGCTGGTAGCGCYGTCAACGTTCCTTTGTTTGCGGGAGTGACTGTGTTAAGAGCAACAAATGGGTCGAAAGCGCACCAAGTCAGGCAAAATCCGGCTGGCGGAAGTCGCCGAGCTTGCCGGCGTCAGCCCGATCACCGCCTCCCGCTTCTTCCGCAATCCCGAGGCGCTGTCGGTCGCCAAGCGGACGCGGGTCGAAAGCGCGGCCAGGGAGCTCGGCTATGTGCCGAACCTTGCGGCACGCGCGCTGGCCTCGCACCGCACCGAGGTGATCGGCGTCCTGATCCCGTCGCTCACGAATAATGTGTTCTCGGACGTGCTGCGCGGCATCTATGACGCATCCGAGGGCAGCCGCTACTCGATCCAGCTCTCCAACACCCGCTACAGCATCCTCCAGGAGGAGAAACTGCTGCGCCTGTTTCTTGCGCAGAAGCCGGCCGGGCTGATCGTCACCGGGATCGACCAGACCGCGGAATCGCACGCGATGCTGGAGGCGGCCGACTGCCCGATCGTGCAGATCATGGAGATCGGGCCCAATCCCGTCGACATGATGATCGGCTTTTCGCACTATGATGCGGCCCGCGCCGCGATTGCGCATCTGTTCGCACAGGGCCACCGCAAGATCGGATTCCTCGGCGCGCGCATGGATCCGCGGGTGCAGCGGCGGCTGGACGGATACGTCTCGGCCATGAAGGAAGCCTCCCTGTTCGAGCAGCGCCTCGTCGTCACGACCGCGACACCGACCTCGGTGACGCTCGGGGGAGCCCTGTTCACCGATCTGCTGGCGCGGGACCCCGGCATCGACGCGGTGTTCTGCGCCAATGACGACCTCGCGCTCGGCGTGCTGTTCGAATGCCGCCGCCGCGACATCGCGGTCCCCGAGCAGATCGCGATCGTCGGCTTCAACGACCTCGAATTCATGGCCTCCGCCGTCCCCACTTTGACCAGCGTGCGCACCAACCGGTACGAGATGGGCCGGACCGCCGCCGCCATGCTGATCGAGGCGATCGAAGGACGGCGCCCGGAGCAACCGGTGCTCGACCTCGGCTTCAAGGTGATCGAGCGCCAGAGCTCGCCGGCACGGCGTCCGGACAGCAGGCCACCCGCCTCCGGTGTGGGTGCCGCGAACAAAATGATAGCGTTACCAAGTAGCCATGACTAATATCGCACTTGTGAGGAAACGACCCGCCAGCGGGCCGGCGATGTGTCGCTTGCGCCGTTGGGCATCGCACAAGCCAACACCCTAAGGCCGACGCCAGTGCGTTTGCATTGCAGGAGAGATCAATGACAAAAAAGCCGACCAACGGGCATGCGCCCGCCAGCAACGGCAGCCGCCGCCACCTTCGTTCGCAGGAATGGTTCAACAACCCGCATAATCCGGGCATGACCGCGCTCTATATGGAGCGCTATCTCAATTACGGCCTCACCCGCGCCGAGCTGCAGTCCGGCAAGCCGATCATCGGCATCGCCCAGACCGGCAACGACCTCTCCCCCTGCAACCGCCACCATATCGAGCTCGCGCACCGGGTCCGCGAAGGCATCCGCGAGGCCGGCGGTATCGCGATGGAATTCCCGACTCATCCGATCCAGGAGACCGGCAAGCGCCCGACCGCGGCGCTCGATCGCAACCTCGCCTATCTCGGCCTGGTCGAGATCCTCTACGGCTATCCGCTCGACGGCGTGGTGCTGACCACCGGCTGCGACAAGACCACGCCGGCCTGCATGATGGCGGCGGCAACCGTCAACCTGCCGGCGATCGTGCTCTCGGGCGGCCCGATGCTGAACGGCTGGCACAATGGCGAGCGCACCGGCTCCGGCACCATCGTCTGGAAGTCGCGCGAGCGGCTCGCCGCGGGCGAGATCGACTACGAGGAGTTCATGGAGATCGTGGCGTCGTCCGCGCCATCGGTCGGCCATTGCAACACCATGGGCACCGCCTCGACCATGAACGGGCTTGCCGAAGCGCTGGGCTTCTCGCTGCCGGGTTGTGCCGCGATCCCCGCGCCCTATCGCGAACGCGGGCAGATCGCCTATGAGACCGGCAAGCGCATCGTCGAGATGGTCTGGGAGGACCTGAAGCCCTCGGACATCCTGACCCGCAAGGCATTCGAGAACTGCATCGTCATCAACTCGGCGATCGGCGGCTCGACCAATGCGCCGATCCACATCAACGCGCTGGCGCGCCATATCGGCGTGGAGCTGTCGATCGACGACTGGCAGAAATTCGGCCACGACGTGCCGCTGCTGGTAAACATGCAGCCGGCCGGCTTCTATCTCGGCGAGGAATTCCACCGCGCCGGCGGCGTGCCGGCCGTGGTGCGCGAACTGATGAAGCACAAGCGCATCCACGAGGACGCGGTCACGGTGAACGGCCGCGGCATCGGCGAGAACTGCGCCAATGCGCCCACACCCGACAACGACGTGATCTGGAATTACGACAAGCCGCTGGTCAAGGACGCCGGCTTCCTGGTGCTGCGCGGCAATCTGTTCGATTCCGCGATCATGAAGACCAGCGTGATCTCCAAGGAGTTTCGCGACCGCTATCTCAGCAACCCGAAGGACCTCAACGCCTTCGAGGGCCGCGCCATCGTGTTCGAGGGACCGGAAGACTATCACGAGCGAATCGACGATGCCTCGCTCGACATCGACGAGCGCTGCGTGCTGTTCATCCGCGGCACCGGGCCGATCGGGTATCCCGGCGGCGCCGAGGTCGTGAACATGCAGCCGCCGGCGGCGCTGATCAAACGCGGCATCCACTCCCTGCCCTGCATCGGCGACGGCCGGCAGTCCGGCACGTCGGGCTCGCCGTCGATCCTGAACGCCTCGCCGGAAGCCGCCGCCAATGGCGGGCTTGCGATCCTCAAGACCGGTGACAAGGTGCGCATCGACCTCAACAAGGGCAGCGCCAACATCCTGATCTCGGACGACGAGGTGAAGAAGCGCCACGCCGAGCTCAAGGCCAACGGCGGCTTCAAGCATCCGCCGAACCAGACGCCGTGGCAGGAGCTCTATCGCAACACCGTCGGCCAGCAGTCGACCGGCGCCTGCATGGAGCTCGCCACGCGTTACCAGAACGTCGCCGGCACGTTTGGCGTGGCGCGGGATAATCACTGAGTTAGGCACACGTAGCCCGGGTGAGCGAAGCGACACTCGGGACGTCCGCTCCCGGATATCGCGCTTGCGCGCTCATCCGGGCTACGGCACCGAGCAAATCGAGGAGAACAAGAAAATGGCAGACCGCCTCAAGGGAAAGCGCGCTGTAGTCACCGCCGCTGCGGCAGGCATCGGGCGCGCATGCGCCATCGCATTCGCGCGCGAAGGCGCAACCGTGATCGCCACCGACATCAACGAGGCCGGCATCGCGGGCCTGACCAAGGAAGGCATCGCCGAGACGGCGAAGCTCGACGTTCGCAACACCGCCGATGTCAACGCGTTCGCCAAGCGCATCGGCAAGGTCGACATCCTGCTCAACGCGGCGGGCTTCGTGCACCACGGCACCATCCTGGAGTGCTCGGAAGAGGATTTTGATTTCTCGTTCGACCTCAACGTCAAGTCGATGCACCGGACCATCCGGGCGTTCCTACCCGACATGCTGGCGGGCGGTGGCGGCAGCATCGTCAACATCTCGTCCTGCGCGGCGCTGCGGCCGCCGGCCAACCGTTACGTCTACAGCGCGTCGAAGGCGGCGGTGTCGCTGCTGACGCGCGCGGTCGCGCTCGACTTCATCACCAAGGGCATCCGCTGCAACAGCATCTGCCCCGGCACCGTCGAGACGCCCTCGATGCTCGACCGCGCTGCCGCGCAAGGGCCACAGGGCAAGGAGATGTTCGTCTCCCGCCAGAAGATGGGCCGGCTCGGCACCGCGGACGAGATCGCGGCCATGGCGGTCTATCTCGGCAGTGACGAAAGTGCGTTCACCACCGGCGTCGACCTCGTCGTCGACGGCGGCTACATGCTCTGATCACTTAACCTCTCCCCGCCCTTCTGCGGGGAGAGGTCGGATTGCCTCGGCGATGCGAAGCATCGTCCGGCGCAATCCGGGTGAGGGGCGAGGCACAATATCTTCGCGCGCGGATGTGGAGACACCCCTCACCCCGCCCTCTCCCCGCGAAGAGCGGGGCGAGGGAGCAAACCGCCGCTGCCGCCGAATTTGAGCGAAGGAACAGATCAATGAACAAGATCGATCTCAACGGCCGCGTTGCCATCGTCACCGGCGGCGCGCAGGGCTTTGGCCGCGCCATCACCCAGCGCTTCGTCGATTCCGGCGCCAAGGTCGCGATCTGGGATTTTGACGCCGCGCTGGCCGAGAAGACGGCAAAGGAAATCGGCGGCGACGTACGTGTTTTCAAAGTCGACATCACCGACACCGCAGGCGTCGAGCAGGCGCGCGATGCGACGCTTGCCGCCTTCGGCAAGATCGACATCCTCGTCAACAATGCCGGCATCGCAGGCGTCAACAAGCCGGTCTGGGAGACCGACCTCGAGGAGTGGCGCAAGGTGCTGCGCATCAACCTCGACGGCCCCTTCATCTGCTGCAAGGCGATCGTGCCGGTGATGCTCAAGCAGAAATACGGGCGAATCGTGAACATCGCGTCCATTGCCGGCAAGGAAGGCAACCCGAACGCGTCGCATTATTCGGCGTCCAAGGCCGGCCTGATCGCGCTGACGAAATCGCTCGGCAAGGAGCTCGCCGCCCACGACATCCTGGTGAACGCGGTGACGCCGGCGGCGGCGAAAACCGCGATCTTCGACCAGATGACGCAGCAGCATATCGACTTCATGCTGTCGAAAATTCCGAAGGGTCGCTTCGTGCTGGTGGAAGAGCTCGCCGCGATGGTGAGCTGGCTCGCATCCGAAGATTGCGCCTTCTCCACCGGCGCGGTGTTTGATATCTCCGGTGGCCGGGCGACCTACTGAAGCACTGGCCGCCCCTGGGAGGGGCGGACCATGCGGCTTGGGCGTCGAGATTTTGGGCGTCGGGATTTCGTGAAGCTCGCAGCGGGCGCAGGCATGCTGCCGCTGCTGTCGTCGACGACACTCGCGCAACTCGCGCCGAACCCGCCGAGCATCCGCCCGCCCTCGCCGGCCGAGCGCGGCGCGATGGCACGGCTCGCACACAGCTTCATGGACAAGTACGGCGTGCCGGCGCTCTCCTTTGCGATCGGCTATGCCGGCGCTGTTGTCCATGAGGACGCCTTCGGTCTTGCCGATATCGAGCGGAACGAGGCCGTGACGCCGCGGCATCTGTTCCGGATCGCCAGCGTCAGCAAGATGATCACCTCGGTCACGATCTTCCGCCTGATCGAGGAGAACCGCCTCAAGCTGACGGACCGCGTGTTCGGCCCCGGCGCGATCCTCGGCACCGATTACGGGCCGCCGCCCTACTCTGCCGGCATCGACCAGATCACGCTTGAACATCTGCTGACCCACACCGCCGGCGGCTGGAGCAACGACAACCGCGATCCCATGTTCACGCATCCGCGGATGGACCATGCGCAACTGATCGCCTGGACGCTGGCCAACCGGCCGCTGGAGCGGCCGCCGGGCCAGCGCTACGCCTACTCCAATTTCGGCTATTGCGTGGTGGGGCGGATCATCGAGAAGCTCACCGGGCAGCCCTATGCAGAGCACGTCCGCGCCGAGGTGCTCGGGCGTTGCGGCGTCACCGACATGACGATTGCGGGCGACACGCGCGACCAGCGCCAGGCCGGCGAAGTCGTCTATTACGGTCAGGGCGAAAATCCCTACGGCATGAATGTCCGGCGGATGGATTCCCATGGCGGCTGGATCGCGACACCGTCGGATCTCGTACAATTCCTGATGCATGTGGACGGCTACACGAGGCCGGCGAACATCCTGCGGCCGCGCACCATAGAGGTCATGACCACCGCGCCCAGCTACAGCCCGGACTACGCCAAGGGTTTTTGCGTCAACAAATTCGGCAATTGGTGGCACAATGGCAGCCTGCCGGGCACCAGCACCATCGCCGTGCGCACCCATGGCGGCTTCTGCTGGGCCGCCTTCACCAACACCAGACGCAGGAATTCCGACATGGATGGCGATCTCGACAATCTCAACTGGAACATGGCGCGCCAGGTCGGCGAATGGCGGGTGGCCTGAGCCATGATCCGGGAAGGTGGATGCCTGTGCGGCGCGGTGCGGTTCAAGGCGGAGGGCGAGCCGCTCAACGTGCGCATCTGCCATTGTCGCCTATGCCAGAAGGCGATGGGCTCGCCCTATTTCGCCCGCGCGCAGTTCGACCAGCGCTCGCTGACGGTCGAAGGCGAGACCGAGCGCTATGCGTCGTCCGAGAATATCGACCGCGTGTTCTGCAAGCGCTGCGGCACGCGGCTGTTCGCCTGGCGCCGCAACGGCACGCTGGCCGGTGTGGCACTCGCCACCTTCGACGATCGCAACGCCTTTGCGCCAACCGAGCACATCTGGGTAAGCGAGAAGCTCGCCTGGCTGAAGCTCGACGACGGCCTGACGCAATATCCGACGACGATCCCGGCGTGAGGTCAGGATTGGTTGAAGCGGCGCGGGGCTCCCTCCTGGCGGATCATTTGCAACGGGCAATTTCGGAATTGGACGCGATATAACGGTAGATCGTGAAGGGTTGTGGCCCTATACGGCCAGTTTCGCGAAGCGCGCGGGCAGAACCGGAACGGATGAGTTGTGAACATTTCCCTCTATGATCTCTCCGTCTGGGTGCTGCCGCTGGTGCTCGCCATCACCTTCCACGAGGCCGCGCACGCCTTCGTGGCGCATCGTCTCGGCGACAACACGGCCTGGCAGCTCGGCCGCGTCAGCTTCAACCCGCTCCGGCACATCGACCCGTTCGGCACCCTGATCCTGCCGGCGATGCTGCTGTTTGCGCATTCGCCGTTCCTGTTCGGCTATGCCAAGCCGGTGCCGGTGAATTTCCGCAAGCTCAACCACCCCAGGCTGGACATGGTCTGGGTGGCCCTGGCCGGGCCCGTCACCAACATCCTGCTGGCGCTGGTGGCGGCTCTCGCCCTCCACGCCCTGCCCTGGGCGCCGGCCAACTCGGCGCAATGGATCTTCGACAACCTCAAAAATGCGCTGGTGATCAACGCCGTGCTGGCGGTGTTCAACATGATGCCGATACCGCCGCTCGATGGCGGGCGGGTCGCCGTGGGGCTATTGCCGCGGCCGCTCGCCCTGCCGCTGGCGCGGCTCGAGCCGTTCGGAATGCTGATCCTGATCGGGCTCTTGATCCTGCTGCCCCTGGCAGGTTCCCAGTTCGGTCTAAATCTTGATGTTATTTCAGCAATACTGCGAACGTTGACCGGTTATGTGATTCAGGCTGTTCTCTTCCTGACCGGCAACGCGTAGTTGAAGAGCAACATCCGAACACACGCCGAAGGGCCCGAGGCCGACTTGGTCAAAGCTGCCGATATGCTGATCGCGCGACGCGCCGACACCCGTGCCCGCGCCGATTTCGCCACCTGGAAGATGATGGCCAAGCTCAACGGGGCGTCCGCGCTGCCTTCGGAGGCCCAGGAGTTCCTGGCCAGCTACAACAATCTGTTGGCGCAGATGAGCGAGGGTGACGCCACCGAGGCCACCATCGGTGCGATCTACAAGGCCTATTACGCCGAGATGGGCGGCGCGGGAACCGCGCCCGATGTCCGCACCCGGCCGCCGGAGCCAGCAGCGGACAATGTTACCGCCTTCCGCCGCCCGGCGCCGCCAAAGCCGAACAAGGCGGCTTCCTTCGTGGCGGCGACATTTGGCGGCAGCCAGAAGCGGCCGCTTCCGGTGGCGATGATCTTCGCCTGCCTGGTCACGGTCTATGTCGGGATCCGGCTCTACTGGCGCTGAGGCCATGGCCGGATAGCGGCCTTAGCCCTTCCCCGCCTTCTCGTTCTTCCTGAAAATCACCGGCAAGACGAATGTCAGCCCGTCGTCTGCGACCAGCGGCGGCGGCGTCGGCACCGGATCGGAGCGCTTGACCATGCCAATGGCGGCGTCGTCGAAGGCCGGATCGCCCGAGCCCTTCTCGATGGCGACCGAAATCACGTGGCCGAGCCGGTCGAGCGTCAGCCGAACCGAGAGCTCAGCCGCCTTGAACAGGCCCTTGGGGTAGCGCTTGTGCCGGTCGAGATGCGCGACCAGGTCCTTTTCCCAGCCCTGGCGAATGCGAACCGAGCGATCGCTCTTCTTCTCGGCGTCCGAGGTCGGCATTGCCGTCGCTTCGGCGGCGGGCGAGGCCACCGAGGCGGCCGTGGGGACAACCGCTTCCTTGGTTTCCTCCTCGACCGGCTTCTTGGTCTCGTTCATCGTCACGGCCCGGTCGGCCTCCTCGGCCTCCATCGGGACGTCCTTGGGAAGGCTGCTCTCCTTGAGCTCGGCCTTCTGCTCGGTCAGCTCGGGCGAGGCGACGGACTCGTTCGAGTCCGGTCCCGGCGGCAATTCGCTGGGTTCGCCATTGGGCGACATGGCCTCGAGCCCGACCTCGATACCCTGGGGATCAGCGATGAAGTCCTGATCGTCACCGCGCAAATTGGCGAGCGCCAGCGCCGCGCCCCCGAGATGGAGCGCAACCGCGCCCACTGCGGCGATCACCCACAGCTTGCGAGACGGTTTCAGTTCGAGATCGGACATCGGCGTCGGGCCTTCGTCACGGCTTCGGTGCTGCCGCCGGCGCGTCCTGCGGGGACGCGGCCCCCGGGACACCCTCCAGCGTCACCAGCTTGACCTTGGAATAGCCCCCCTTGTTCAGGAACTCCAGCACCTCCATCAGCTCGCCATACGGCACCGCGCGATCGGCGCGCAGGAAGATGTACTTGTCCTTGCTCATGTCGGGCGTGTGGTCGAGCGCACTGACGAGATCGACGCGCTTGACGAAGTTCTCCCCGATCGCCACCGAAAGATCCGGCTTGATGGTGACGTAGGTCGGCTTGTCCGGCTTCTTCTGCGGCGTCGACGTCGACGTCGGCAGGTCGATCGGCAGATCGACCGTGGACAGGGGTGCTGCGACCATGAAGATGATCAGCAGCACCAGCATGACGTCGATGAACGGCGTGACGTTGATCTCATGCGTCTCGGAGAAATCGTCGTCATCGGCGTCGTTGTCTGCGATCGAAGCGCCCATCGTTCACTCCGCCGCGCGCGAATGCACGCTGCCATGGCTGCGGTCGAGATCGCGCGAGAGCAGCCGCGCCGACGTGCCGGACGCACGGCTGACCAGCTCGAGATAGCCCTTCGTCATGCGCGCGAAGTGATTGTAGATGATGACGGCGGGAATGGCGGCGACGAGGCCGATCGCGGTGGCGAGCAGCGCTTCGGCGATGCCGGGCGCGACCACGGCGAGATTGGTCGTCTGCGACTTCGAGATGCCGATGAAGCTGTTCATGATGCCCCAGACCGTGCCGAACAGGCCGACGAAGGGCGACGTGGCGCCGATGGTCGCGAGCACGCCCATGCCGATGCGGATACGCCGCTGCTCTGCGCGCACGATCTCGGCGAAGCTCGAGGCCGCGCGCTCCTTGATGCCGGTATCGCTGGAGATGCCCGCCGACATCCGCGCCTCGCGCAGCGCCGCCGCGAGGAAGGACGGCAAGATGCCCTCCTTGGCGCCGAGTGCCATCTGCGCTTCCGCGAGCGAGCGCGCTTCCGCAATCTTCTTCAGTGCCGAACGAAGCTTGGCGGAGGCGACCGACAGCTCGATCGACTTGGCGATGAAGACGGTCCAGGTCACGAGCGAGGCGAAGGCGAGCCCGATCATCACCCCCTTCACGATGATGTCCGCCGACATGAACATCACCCAGGGCGACAATTCCTTCATCGCCGGGGCGGTCGACTTCAGAGCACGGCTGCCCGCGTCGGCGGACGCCGCCTCGGGCGTCGAGGCCGCCGGTGCGGCTGTCGCCGACGGAGCAGCGGGCGCAGCAGCCGGCGGAGCCGCAGGCGCGGTCGCCGGGCTGACTGCCGACG
>NZ_JBFULT010000059.1:0-21660 GCF_054049755.1 Bradyrhizobium sp. P5_C11_2 | reverse complement strand
GGAAAAGTGTGACGCGGTTTTCCGAAAAAGATCATGCTCGAACAACAACCTGAAGCGCGATGAGATGATGATACATCCTCATCTCATCGCGCTTCAGACATCACGGAAGGCATCGGCACGCATCGCTCGGCTCGCGTGCAAAAGGCACGCGACCACATGGCTCGTTTTCCGGAGCGATTGCGGCGTCAGTCCTCCCCTCGTGCCTTGCCGTCTTGACCGCGACCGCCGAAGGGGCGGGCCGGCTTATTGTTGCCGGGCAAGCAAAGGCGGCTGCACCAAACCAGCGGGCTTGATCGCCGTCAATCGGAAAATGGGCAAATTGACGCGCTGCCAGCAGCTTAGGTTAGCGGCGCTGGCGAATCGTCAGCCGCCGGTCACGCTCATATGGCGGCTGACGCTGGGGCGGTCGTGGCGGCGGTCGATGATGAAATCGTGGCCCTTGGGCTTCAGCCCGATGGCGCGGTCGATCGCATCCGCAAGCAGCGCATCCTCGCTCGACGCACGCAGAGGTTTGCGCAAATCGGAGGCATCCTCGTGGCCGAGGCAGGTGTGCAGCGTTCCCGTGCAGGTGACGCGCACCCGGTTACAGGATTCGCAGAAATTATGGGTCATCGGCGTGATCAGGCCGAGCTTGCCGCCGGTCTCGGCGACGCTGACATAGCGCGCCGGCCCGCCGGTGGTCTCGCTTAGGTCCGTCAGCGTGAATTGCTGGGCGAGCCGAGCCCGCACCAGCGACAGCGGCAGGTACTGGTCGATGCGGCCTGCGCCGATCTCGCCCATCGGCATCACCTCGATCAGCGTCAGCCCCATGCCCTTGCCATGGGCCCAGCGCATCAGGTCGGGAAGCTCGTCCTCGTTGAGGTTCTTCAGCGCCACCGCGTTGATCTTCACGGCAAGGCCTGCGGCGCGCGCTGCCTCGATGCCCTCCAGCACCTTGTCGATCTCGCCCCAGCGGGTGATCTCGCGAAACTTCCTGGGATCGAGCGTGTCGAGCGAGACGTTGATGCGGCGGACGCCGCAATCGGCGAGCTCCTGGGCGTATTTCGCAAGCTGGGTGCCGTTGGTGGTCAGCGTCAGCTCGCGCAAGGCGCCGCTGGTCAGATGGCGCGACAGCGAGCGCACCAGCGACATCACGTTGCGGCGGACCAGCGGCTCGCCGCCGGTGAGCCGCAGCTTCTGCACGCCCTTGGCGATGAAGGCGGAGCAAAGCCGGTCGAGCTCTTCCAGCGTCAGCAGGTCCGCCTTGGGCAGGAACGTCATGTCTTCCGACATGCAGTAGAAGCAGCGCAGGTCGCAGCGGTCGGTGACGGAGACGCGCAAATAGCTGATGGTCCGCCCGAACGGATCGGTCATCGGGCTCGACAGCGCGGCGAGAGGGCTCGCTGTTGCGAGAGGGCTCGCGGAAGATCCGTTCATACCAAATGCCTTGTCACTGACGGCGACGGCGCACCTTTGCTTCAGCGGTGCTCTGGAAGCAATCTAAGCATCGGACAGGCTGAGGACAATCGGGTGGTATACGTAAGTCAGCGCTTGGATCAGCGTTTGCCTGCGTTCGGATCGGGGAACGGCGAACCGGCGGCAGGGGTGGCCTCAGCCGGGGCAGCGGCGGTCGCCGCCGGTTTGGGCTTCTTCGGCCGGTGCGGCTTGCGGACCGGCTTTGGCGGGGTGGCCGGCTGAAGCTCCGCGAACACCGGATTCGGATCGGTGGTGACCGAGGCGGGCGTGGTGAAATCGCCGGGGTTCTTGATCACGTTCACCGGCACGCTCGCCGGCTGGAACTTGGGCAGCGCGAAAGCGACCGTGAAGGGGGTGTCGGGGGCGGGAACCGAGACGGAGCAGGGCGTCTTGCAGCCCGGCCCGAGCGAGGTCGTGGCGTCAGCCCCCGGAGGATTGGATTCAAGCCGGACCTGGACGGTCGGCGGCGCCGATTTGAACATGTCCCAAGACATTGAGGAGCAGCCACCCAGGCTCGCTCCCGCTAGCGCAATCGCGATGACACGACGCATGACCACCCACTTGTACTGCGACGAACCGCCACATCCCCGGGCCGGACCATAGGAGTGTCGTTTGGGGCAGGCAACCGGCGCGCCGCGCATGGTCAATGGATGGTTAACGCAGAGTTCCAGAGAATAATTTAGCTATATCAGTATCTTGCGGTCTTTAGGCCATCATCAGGCTGTGGGCTGCGGCCGGCAGGTCGCGCATGTGATGGATCAGCCGGTCCGGCTTCAGCTCGGCGATCGGCACGTCCGTATAGCCGAAGCTGACCCCGATCACGGGCACCCCGGCCCGCCGGGCGACCCCGACGTCGGTTCCGGCGTCGCCGACCATGATGCTGGTCTTGATGTCCCCGCCGGCCCGCGCCACGGTCTGCCGCAGGATGACCGGATCAGGCTTCTGGACGCCAAAGGTGTCGGCGCCGCAGATCGCCGCGAAGCGGCGGCTCATGTCGAGCTGGTCCAGGAGCCGCTTCGACAGCCATTCCAGCTTGTTGGTGCAGACCGCGAGGAGATGGCCTTGCGCCGCAAAATGGTCGAGCGCCGCCTCCAGCCCCTCGAAGGGCCGGGATTCGACGGCGATATGGTCGGCATAATAGGCGATGAAATCCGCCGTCATCCGGTCCATGTCGGCAGGCGTGACGGTGCGGCCCTCGGCCTCCAGCCCCCGTTCGATCAGCTTGCGGGCGCCGGCGCCGATCATGTTGCGGGCCGATTGCATCGGCACGGGCGGCAGCCCTTCGCGGTCCAGCACGTAATTCAGCGCGGTGATCAGGTCGGGCGCCGTATCCACGAGCGTGCCGTCGAGATCGAAGACGATGGTGTGAGGGGAGGACTTGGAAGAGGTCATGTTGGAAGCGCTATCGGTCCGGCCGCGCCGGCGCAAGGGGCGGGCCCATAAGATCAGCTTATAGGCCTGTTCCCGCGCGGAAAACGAGGCTACATAGGCCGCCGCAAGCGACCTATACCGGCGGTACACTCTTAGATCAGAGGCGGGCGCATCGTGAACATGGACCAGTTGAAGCGGCAGGCTGCGGCGCGCGCGCTCGAGGAGGTGCGGGACGGCATGCAGCTCGGGCTCGGCACCGGTTCGACCGCAAAGCATTTCGTCGAGCTGCTCGGCGAGCGCGTGCGCGCCGGGCTCAGGGTGATCGGCGTACCGACCTCGGAGGCGACGCGTCTTGATGCGATGCGCTGCGGCGTGCCGCTGACCACGCTCGACGAGATCGACCGTCTCGACGTCACCGTCGACGGCGCCGACGAGATCGATCCCGACTTCAACCTGATCAAGGGCGGTGGTGGCGCGCTGCTGCGCGAGAAGATCGTGGCGGCCGCCTCGGATCGCATGATCGTGATTGCCGACGACAGCAAATGGGTGCCGACGCTTGGCCGCTTTCCGCTGCCGGTCGAGGTCATCCCGTTCGGGGTCGGCGCAACGCGCCGCGCGATCGAGAAGGCATTTGCGGCATGCGGCGTTTCCGGGCAAATGGCGGTCCGCAAGGGCAAGGACGGCCACGTTTTCGTCACCGATGGCGGCCACTGGATCGTCGATGCCCAGCTCGGACGTATCGTGGATCCGCCAACCCTCGCCAAGGCGTTGAGCGCAATCCCCGGCGTCGTCGAGCACGGGTTGTTTATCGGCTTGGCCAGCTCGGCCGTTTTGGCGGGCGGCGAAGGAATTCGCGTGATTGAACGGCGTAAGCCGAAAGGAGACCAGGAATGAAGAGCGTTTTGAAATTCTTGCCGGCCGCGGCCCTCGCTGCGGGTGTGGCGCTTTCGGCCGCTCCGGCCATCGCGCAGCAGCCCGCGCCGGCCCAGCCCAAGGCTGCTGCAGCGCCGGCCCAGCCGAGGGCCACGCCGGCGGCGGTTGCGGCGGCCAGGGAAATTCTGCAGATCAAGAACGCGACGGCGATGTATCAAGGCGCCGTGCCCGGCCTCGTCGAGAAGACCAAGATCGCGCTGATCCAGCAGAACCTGAACTATCAGAAGGAACTCAACGAGGTGGCAGGGGTCGTCGCCCAGCAGCTCAACGGCCGCCAGAACGAGATCGGCGATGGCATGGCGCAGATCTATGCCAGCGAGTTCACCGAGCAGGAGCTGAAGGATCTCGTCACCTTCTACAAGTCGCCGCTGGGCAAGAAGCTGATCGACGCCGAGCCGCGCGCCATCGGCCTGAGCATGGCCTTCATGAACTCCTGGGCCCAGAACTTCTCCGAAACCGTGATGGGTGCCTTCCGCGCCGAGATGCGCAAGCGTGGCAAGGAAATCTGACAGCACCTATCTAGTCAGAGATCCCTGAACGAGGTCGGAGAGGACAATGGCTGAATTCGACGTCGACCTCTTTGTCATCGGTGGCGGTTCGGGCGGCGTGCGCGCCGCCCGGATCGCGGCCGGATACGGCGCACGCGTGATGATCGCGGAAGAGTACCGCATGGGCGGCACCTGCGTGATCCGCGGTTGCGTGCCGAAGAAGCTGCTCGTGATCGGCTCGCATGTCCGTCACGAGATCGAGGATGCCGCCGGCTTCGGCTGGACCATTCCGCCCGTGAGCTTCGACTGGGCCACGCTGATCGCCAACAAGGACAAGGAGATCGCGCGGCTGGAGGCGGCCTACACGACGAACGTCGAGAAGTCGGGCGCGCAAATCGTCAAGAGCCGCGCGGTGATCGAGGACAAGCACACCGTCCGCCTGCGCGAGAACAACAGGACAATCACGGCAAAGTACATCCTGATCGCCACCGGCGGCGCGCCGAACCACGGCGCCATGATTCCCGGCATCGAGCACGTGATCTCCTCCAACGAGGCATTCCACCTGAAGACGCTGCCGAAGCGGATCGTGATCCAGGGCGGCGGCTACATCGCGCTGGAATTCGCCGGCATCTTTGCCGGTTACGGCTCCGACGTCACGGTGATCTATCGCGGCGACAATATCCTGCGCGGCTTCGACGAGGACGTCCGCGCCCATGTCCGCAGCGAGATGGAGAAGCAGGGCATCACCATCCTCACCGGCTGCACCGTGACCAAGGTCGATCGCCACGGCGACGAGTTCACCACGCATTTGTCGAACGGCTCGAGCGTCGCCTCCGACCAGGTGATGTTCGCGATCGGCCGCCATCCTGCGGTGGCCAATCTCGGCCTGGAGAAGGCCGGCGTCGCCATCAATCCGAACAATGGCGGCATTGCGGTCGACCATTTCTCCAGGAGCTCGGTCGACAGCATCTACGCGATCGGCGACGTCACCCATCGCCACAATCTGACGCCGGTCGCGATCCGCGAGGGCCACGCCTTCGCGGACACGGTGTTCGGCAAGCGCGAGGTGCAGGTCGATCATTCGTACATTCCGACCGCGGTGTTCTCGCAGCCGGAGGTCGGCACCGTCGGCCTCACCGAGACCGAGGCGCGCGCGCAGTTCAGCCACGTCGACATCTACAAGGCGACCTTCCGCCCGATCRAGGCGACGATGTCGGGCCGCGACACCCGCGTGCTGATGAAGCTGGTCGTCGACGGCTCATCCGATCGCGTGCTCGGCTGTCACATCGTCGGCGATTGCGCCGCCGAGATCACCCAGGCGGTCGCGATCGCGGTGAAGATGAAGGCCACCAAGGCCGATTTCGACGCCACCATCGCGCTGCATCCGACCGCGGCCGAAGAGCTCGTCACGATGCGCACGCCGACCGCGCGCCATGTGCGGCAGGCGGCGGAGTAGGGGCGGCCATCGCCCAGGGCAGTTGGAGGCTGCCGGACGAGTTCGGCCTGTATGGTTCGAGACGCCCGCTTTGGCGGGCTCCTCACCATGAGGGTCTAAAATCTCGCCGTAACACGCGACCTCATCCTGAGGGCCCGCCTTAGGCGGGCGTCTCGAAGGATGGCCGCAAGTGAGATTCCCGCCACGTTGTTTTTCATAGCCGGATAGCCTTGGCGGAGTAGCGCCTAACCGTAAAGGTACCCGACCGGCTTGCCCTCGGTGCGCAGGGGACGGACGTCCTTGTGGGTGATGATCTGGCCGGCGAGGCCGTCGATCTCGTCGCGCTGCGTCGGCGTCCAGCCGCGCAGCTCGTTCATGCCCTTGAGCAGGCCGAGCCGGAGGACCTGGGTGTTTTCGCCGACGCCGACAAGGCTGATCGACTCCTTGCCCGCTGTCACGACGTCACCAGCCGAAAGCTCGAAGGTTTCGCCGGACTTCTTCTTGAATTCGGCCGTGCCGCGAATGACGCGATAGATCACGACCTCGCCCTTGGCGAAACAGGTCGCGTCCGCTGCGGCAGACGTGCTCTTCGGCAAGAGTGCGTGCCCGCGCGGGTCGGTTGCGATGATGTGGCCGGTGACGAGATGCCCGCTCGGAACCTCGATGCCGATATCGCGCACGTAAACCGGCATGGCCGATTTGACGGAACTGTCGGTGAGCGGCTTGTAGAGCGCATCGAGCGCCAAGGGATCCTGAAGCCAGAAGCCGGCATCGGCGGGCCGGTCATGTAGCGGGTGGCTCCAGGCCACGCGCGGCGTTTCGTCTTCATTGATCTGATCCGGGCCGACGATGGTCGGGTTCGGAAAGGTCGTGGGATCGGTGATGAAGGCTTCAAGGAATTTGCCCGAATAGCCCATCGAGATCGGATCGGGCACCACCGTCTGCGGTGTCTTCAGGTTCTCTTCTGTCGACAGTCCCGACCAGGTATAGAACAGCTGGCGGTGCACGATCGCGCTTTGCAGCATCACCGCGCCGGGGCCGACATTGTACCAGCGCCCGTCATAGTCGAAGGTGAACGCGCCCGACGTGACCAGCACCAGCTGAAAGCCGCCTGGTGGAAGATGAAGATGGAAATCGGTGGGTCCGGTGTCGGGAAGGTAGATCGGCAGATTTGTCGCGACCTCGTGCAGCAGGAAGGTTTCGTTGTTGGCGTGAAAGCCTTCGTTGGCGCGGTTGTAGAGGGCCTGCGGACGGTACGTCGCCTCGTACTTCGCATTCCGGTCGCGGTCGATCGCCACGAAATCCTGAGTGTTGAGGCGGAGCGGCGCGCCGTTCGGGTGGGTGAGGCCAGTGATCTTGAGATCGCCCGCAGCATGCACGTTCATGACATCCTCCAATCTGGGCAATCCGCTGAGAGGGGAGTGCCGGGAATCGGGCCTGATGCTGCATTGCGAATTCTGGGCCACTTGAGATTGCGAACAGGCACGAGGGCGCCTGGCCCAGATGCGGGGCGCCCTGTTAGGAAAAAATCCAGGTTGCACTGGAGGTTAGATCAGCCGCTCGCCGCGCTGTGCTGCGCGCAAAGCCTCGCAAGTTCAGGACGTCACCTGATCCGCATTGTCTAATTTGTCGGCAAGCTCGCCAAGGCGCGTGCAGTTTTGCAGATGGCGGGATCGGCGCCGCATGGCAGCCGGTCGCTCTGGTATCCGGGGAGCCATCAGCAAATCGGGTGAGATCGCCCAGCGTGCCGATTGACAGTTTGTTCATGATTTGTTCTTATGCTGCTCCCGAGATGGAGGTGGCGATGGACAACCGTATCAACGAAATCCGCAGAACCATTAGGGCGCTCCGCGTCAGCATGCTGGAGGCTGAAGCCATAATGCGCGAGCAGATCAATCGGGATGAGGACTGCAGCTTCGTGGCGCAGGAAATCCTCAAGATGCGCTCGGTCATGAGCCTGCTCGCCAAAGAGCGAACCACGCTCGGCGACGACGAGCCGATCCTCGTGAGCTGCCTGTTCGTGCCGCGGCGCCGGCCGGCACGAAAGCCCGCGGCGGCACGTCCCCACAACGACAGCTTTGCGCCCCGTCCAACCCTGGCGGGGAGGATTTGACGCGGAGAGAGCTCATTCAAGGGATTGGCGGGTGGTCAGCTCAGGCTTGCCGGACGGGCTGTCCGCCCACTTCGCCATGTCCATCGCGCGCGCATCAATGCCCTCGCACCACAAGCAGCTGGGCTCTGCGCGGCCGTTCTTGGACAGGATGGGGACCAGGCCATGGCCGCAGCCGGCGCAACAGGTGATGGCGTTCATGCATTTCCTCCACGACACAGCAAATTCAGCAACGATGTTTTCGTTCCCGAAGCTTGCGCGGGCACTATGACGGCGCTTGAAGGTCGGCGCTGACGGCGGCGCGCATCTCCGATGTCGCCGCTGCGATCCAACGCGACACGGCGGCGATGTCATCCCCGTTGTCGCGATACGCGCGAAGCTGGAATTCGGCCGAGCTTCCACGGTCCACGATGGTGCGGCAGTGCTCGACCTCGGAGGTGCAATTCAGCGCAGCCGCGTCCTCGGCGACATCATCGATCACGCGGGTGAGCAGCTCCGAGATCGTGACCGGCCCGTCCCTGGAGGCAAAAATACAATCGGTGCCGTAGCGCTGGGCCCGCCATTTGTTCTCGACCGCGATCGCGCGCTCGACGGCGGTGACCTCCCTCGACAGATGGGGCCTCCGATAGAGGTGGCGCGTCAGGCAGCGGTAAAGCGAAGCAATGGCGACGGCGTCGTCGACGAAGGTGCAGGTGTCGGGCGCGCGAAGCTCGAGCGTCGGGTGCCGCATCGACGGGCGCATCGCCCACCAGATGTGGCTTTCATCGGGGATTACGCCGGAGCGCTGCAGCGCGCCGACATATTCGTCGTAGTCGTGTTTGCTCTCGAACAATTCGGGCAGGCCGGTGCGCGGCAGCTCGGAATAGGCGGCGAGCCGGTAGCCTTTCAGTCCGGTCTTGTGGGAATTCCAGAACGGGGAGGACGCGGACAGCGCGATGAACAGCGGCAGGTGCGGAAGCATCGCCCGCATCACCGCCATGCGCGTCTCGGGATCGGGCAGCTGGACATGCACGTGCATGCCGCACATCATGTTGCGGTGGCCGATGCTGCGCAAATCCTCGATCATCTCCTCGTAGCGCGGCTTCGGGCTCGGCTGCGACATGCGCCAGACCGCGGTCGGATGCGTGCCGCAGGCCATGATGACGTAGCCGTACTGCGCGGCGACGCCCGCGACCTCGCGGCGGAGGAAGCGCAGCTCCTCGCGCGCGTCATTGACGTCGACGTGGACGTTGGTCGCGACCTCGAGCTGGGATTGCAGCATCTCCCGCATGGCCTGGCCGCCGGTCGACCAGTTCGCCGATTCGAACAGCTCGTTGGGCGTCTCGATCGCGACCTCGAAGGTGCGGCGATCGGCGAGGAAATATTCCTCCTCGATGCCGAATGAATATTCGGCCGCCTTGCCGCGGCCGCCGGCCGAGCGAATGACGAGACGCTGCCTGTCGTCGGAAGAATCGAGCCGCAGCAATTTCAAAACGTCCGATGCAAATGTCATCGTACCCACCCGGCAAGGGATCAACGAGTGTTGCCGGCATTAATCCTTCGGACAGGAACGGGTTYCGCCGCGGGCTCACTGGAAATTGCGAGGATGAGCGGAACAATTTTCACGGTTTCGGACGCGCGCGCGATCAGGGCGTGATTGGGCGGCACTTCGGCCCAATCCGATTCCTTGTCGAAAGTGCCGGGGAGCGCGACCCAAGCCAGCTTCGATGCTAGGGTGAGACAAGCCCGGATTGGAGGTCGAGATGGACGACCGAGCCAAATTGGCGGCGCTCAGGCGTCATTGGGATGCGTCGGACGCAAACGATTTCGAGGTCGAGCATGACATCTATCGCGAGGACGCGGTGCTCGATTATCCGCAGTCGGGCGAGCGGATCCATGGCCGGAGCAACATTCAGGAGAGCCGTTCCGTGCAGCCAAACAAGAAGCGCTTCACGGTGCGGCGGATCATCGGAGGCGGCGATCTCTGGATCACCGAGCTCGTCCTGACCTATGACGGGGTGCCGTCCTACGTGGTGAGCATCATGGAATTTCGCGAGGGACTGGTCGCCCACGAGACGCAATATTTCGGCGACCGGTTCGATCCCGCGCCCTCGCGTGCACATCTTGTCGAGCGCGTGGGGTAGTTCGATTCGGTCTGGCCTGGCCTTCTCGGTGCCACGCTGGATTGCTTCGCTGCGCTCGCAATGACGGTGTTGATGGAGGCGCGCGCTATCTCCCAACGTCGTCCCGGCGAAGGCCGGGACCCATTACCACAGGGAGCATTTTGGCGAGGACTAGCAGTTCGGAATTTGCATCCCGCTCAAATCGATAGACCTCGCGGTATGGGTCCCGGCCTTCGCCGGGACGACGGCGAGGATAGCGCGCCGCAACTGGAACCGATGCGGCGGCTGGTCGCACGCTGGCCGCCTTGATTCCGACGGACCCATCTTTATGTCTCGGGAGAACAAGAATCCGGGCCCCTCTGGCGAGGCCGCCGACGACGTCGGCAAACCTCGCGATGTCGGATGACCTGTCCCGCGCGAATGCGATGGATCGGCCGATCGTCGGGTCCTCTCTGTTCCCTCCGACTCAATCGTCCCCATCGCAGCTCCGTGCGGCCATTTCGCAAAGTAAGGGAGCATCGATGTCTGACGCCAAGCATTCAAATCCGGTCGAGATCGAGATCACCGAACCGTCCAGCCTCAATGAGCAGGCTGCGGTGGCGCTGGTGATTGTCGGCGCGCTCGTCGCCGTGGCCGACCGGCGGGTCTCGCCGGTCGAGCGCGACGAGGTGGTCCGTTTCATCAGGGACCGCAACCTGGCGCCGCACGTCACCGACGACCGGCTGTTCGCGATGTTTGACGAACTCGCCGAACGGCTCGAGGAGCCGGACTTTGCCAATGTGGTGATCGACACCTTGCGGCCGGTCTCGAATCTGCCGCTCTCGTCGCACCTGATCGAGCTCTCGGAGCGCGTCGCGGCTGCGGACGAGGACGTGCATCCCCACGAAGTGCAGGCGATCAAGCTGTTGCGCCTGCTGACGCTGGTGTTGCCGCGCGCCAGGCAGGTCGGCCCCAATGCAGCGCACGCCGAACAGCGTGCAGCCTCCGCGGAGTGAGCATGAGCATAGCTTCGGACGAGCGAAAAACGGCCAGCGGTCCCGCCGGCGAGCCAGCCGGTGGCGACCCGCGCCTTGATGCGCTCGTTCATCGGCTGCCGCCCCGTCTCGCCAATACCGTCACCTATCTGCTGAAACCATCCAGCCGCTGGGTCAGGATCCCCTCGGGCGCGCTGCTCATCGTCGGCGGCGTGCTCTCCTTCCTGCCGGTGCTCGGCATCTGGATGCTACCGCTGGGTCTTGCGTTGCTCGCCGAGGACGTACCCGCGCTCCGCTCGTCCCGTTCGAAAGTCTTCGACTGGATCGAGCGGCGCAAGCCGCATTGGCTCGATTCGTCCGCAGCCAAAAATGATCAATCATGACTGAATTCATCACCGCAGACGCGCTGTCCGCGCTGCTCCAGGTCGTCCTGATCGACCTCGTGCTGGCCGGCGACAACGCCGTCGTCATCGGCCTTGCCGCGGCGGGCCTGCCGGCCGCGCAGCGCCGGCGCGCCATCGTGGTCGGTATCATCGCCGCCACCGCGCTGCGCATCGTCTTTGCCGGCGTCGCGACCCAGCTCCTCCAGGTGATCGGCCTGCTGCTCGCCGGCGGCGTGCTGCTGCTGTGGGTCTGCTGGAAGATGTGGCGCGAGCTGCGGGAGCACGCCGCACATGCGAACCAGCTCGCGTTCGGCCATGGCGGCAGCGGAAGCGCTGCGGCGGCGCCGCGAAAAACCTTCGGCCAGGCGGCGTTGCAGATCGTCGCCGCCRACGTCTCGATGTCGCTCGACAACGTGCTCGCGGTCGCGGGCGCCGCGCGCGAGCATCCCTACATCCTGGCCTTCGGCCTGTTGCTGTCGGTCGCGATGATGGGCGTCGCCGCCGATCTGCTCGGCCGCGTGCTCCAGAAGCAGCGCTGGATTGCCTATGTCGGCCTCGCCATCATCATTTACGTCGCCTTCGAGATGATCTATCGCGGCTCGCTCGAGCTTGCGCCGGTGATCGCAAGTCTCTAAGGCGACGCTTCCTGCGCGCAATCCGGAGTGATCAATGACGTCTGAACCCAAAGCAGCTTCGGCGGCGCCCCTGCCGCCGCCGGCGATCGGCCTGGTCGCCCAGCTGATCTTCGGCTCGCGCTGGCTGCAAGTGCCGCTCTATCTCGGCCTCATCATCGCACAGGCCGTCTACGTGCTGCTGTTCCTGAAGGAGCTCTGGCACCTGGTCCTCCACTCGTTCGACGCCAGCGAGCAGCAGATCATGCTCGTCGTGCTCGGGCTGATCGACGTCGTGATGATCTCGAACCTCCTGATCATGGTGATCGTCGGTGGCTACGAGACCTTCGTCTCGCGCCTGAACCTGAGCGGTCATCCGGACGAGCCTGAGTGGCTCAGTCACGTCAATGCCAGCGTGCTCAAGATCAAGCTCGCGATGGCGATCATCGGCATTTCCTCGATCTCGCTGCTTCGAACCTTTATCGAGGCGGGCAATCTCGGCACGACACGCAGCAACTTCACCGAGACCGGCGTGATGTGGCAGGTGCTGATCCACCTGACCTTCATCATCTCCGCGATCGGCATCGCCTGGGTCGACCGCCTCGGTGAGAGCGGGCACCGCAAGGAGGCCGGCCACGGCTGAGCGTGCGATCCGGCGCGTCGGACGGCCAAAGGCCGTGTTCAGAGGCGCCGGCCCCGCGCCAGCGTCTCGGAGGGCGTCTCGCCGAACGTCATGCGGTAGCCTTTCGAGAAGTCACCCATGTGCCAGAAGCCGTTGCCAAGTGCGATGGCCTTGACGGTCGCGCCAGCGCTTCCGGTCATGAGCTGGATACGGGTCGACCACAGCCGCTTGAGCCGCAGGTAGTGATGCAGGCTGACGCCGTGCACGGCGTGCGCGGCGATCTGAAGCGTGCGCACGGAGACGCCGAGCGCGCCGGCGAGATCGTCGCTGTAGAGCGGCTTGCTGCCGAACAGCGCGACGACCTCGTCGAGGTGGGCAATCAGCTTGCGGTGCTTGTCGAATGATCCGCGTCGCGCGGCCAGCGCGCCGGCCGGCACGAGCGTGGCGTCGAGGCAGGCGAGCAGCGTCTCCTGGATCGGCCGGTTGAGCGCTTCGAATTGTCTGGGATCGTCGTGCTCCGACGCCAGGCAGAACATGTTGAGGATCGCGGCGCGCAGGCGCTCCAGCGGCACGTCATGGGAGCGGAAGTACCCGAGCCCGTGGTCGTAATCCGCCCAGCCGCGATGGCGCATGTCCGAATTGAAGCGCATCATCAGGTAAGTGTTGGGGTGGTGCTCGACAGACAGGACGGGGACCTTGCCGCGTACGACGCCCACCGTCGAATTGCCGATCTCGCGGCCGTTGCTGATCGAATGAAAGCAGAACGGGACCACGAGGCCGATGCCATGGTCGGTGCCGACATCGACCTCGAGCCGGCGGGCGAAGGCGCGCTGGAACACGAAGAGCCCGTCCTGGAGTGGAAGGATGGCACGGGACAAGGAAAAATCGCGCGGGCGGAGCGGTGTGCTGGTGCCGAGGCCAAGCACCTCGTTGGCGCGAAACTCGCTGAAATCCGAGAAGCGCTCGATGCCGAGGACCCGCGAAGGCGTCAGCCGACGTACCGGCATTTCGGAATCCTCGGACGTCCGGGGTGAGCGGGCTGAACCCGCGGAAGCTAACAGATGGCCGACCATCGGCCATATTCCGGAAAACTACTGCCAGTTCAGCGATGCTCCGTGGTGTGCGCGATCACGTCTGAGCGCATCGAGAGTTGGTTTGCTTCATCACGCAACTTGCGGGTACGCCGCGTTTTCCTTTCGCTCTCGCTYGCCCAATTCACGCACCAGTTCCTGAAGAAACGAGTCGGTGTAGGCGGGCAGGGTGCGTTCGGCGCGGACATAGATGCCGAGATCCGACCACACCGGGCTGCCGGCATTGTCGAGCGGCAGGAAGACGAGCTGGCTGTCGCGCGACAGCCGCCCGATGCCGAGCTGGGTCTGGAAGGCGACGCCGACGCCGCGCGCCGCGAGCTCGCGCATCAGGTCGATCGAATTGGCCTGGATCGCCGGCTCCGGCGCCTCGGAGAGCTGCGCGATCAGCGGCTGGAGCAAATGATAGATCGACAGCTCCGGCAGCGCGTGAATGACGGGGAAGGCGAGGCATTGGGCCAGCGTGACCGTCTTGCGGCGTGCCAGCGGATGCTCGCGCGCGACCACGGCGCCGAGCCGAAAGCGCTTCAACGCGACCTGGCGCAGATCCGGCGGATGCCGCAGCGCCATGGCGATGCCGATGTCGGCTTCACCGCGGCTCAGGGCCTCCAGCACGTCCGATGATCCCTTCACCTCGGTGGTGAAGCTGACGCGGCGGGCGCGGCCGCGATGCGCGGCGATCAGGTCCGGCAGCACCGATTCGGTGAGCGACTCGATGCAGGCGATGCTGATGGTGCCGTGCCAGGTGCCTGACAGCGACTGCACGTCGGAGCGGAAGCGGTCGAGGTCCTGGAGCACGTTCATGACGTGCCGCGCCAGCATCTCGCCGACCGTCGTCAGCGTCAGGCCGCGCGCATTGCGCTCGAACAGGGGCGATCCAACCTCTTGTTCAAGCTTGAGAATTTGGCGGCTGACCGCGGAGGAGGCGACGTTCAGGACCCGCGCCGCGGCCCGGATCGAGCCGGTGCGACGGACGGCGTGGAAGTACTGGATAGAAGGTGAGTGAAATCGCATGGGACCCCCAGCCGGACTATAGCCGTTGCCGAAACGGCATCAACATGTACGAAATTCTGTGCTTTTCGAGAGCGCTGGTACCACCTAGGTTCGCGCGCGGTTTGGGCGGGGGCGCCAGGCCTGCGCAACGACGCGCCAGGGGACTATTGGGGTGAACGAGAATATCGCTCGCGAGCTGGAGCACGGGCCGGACACCCGTCTGGTCGATCGCCGCCGCGCGGCCGCTTATGTCGGCGTGACCGCCGGCCGCTTCGAGCAATTGGTGCGCGACAACGTCGTGCCGCCGCCGGTCATGGTGGACAACAAGCGGCGCTGGCCGATTGCTCTGCTCGATGTCGCGAAAGCAGCGGTCGGCARCAGCATCCCGTGCCTGCCGCCGGTCTCGGTCGATGTCTCCGCCGAGATGCGTCCCTGTGAACGGGACCCCGCGCCGCCTTCGCGCGAGCTTCCCGACCAGGCGTGGTTCGAGCAGCGCGCGCGATTCGTCGAGCGTGTCCGAAGGTCACTGCTGTCGGGCAACGAGATCAATCTCCTGCGCGAATTCAAGGTGCTGAAGCAGAACCAGATCAGCATGTTCGGCTACTACGGAAGTTTCGAGGCCCTGATGGTCCGCGGCTACATCGTCGAAGTCGCGCGCAAGCCGCCGTCGAGCCGACCGCTCGTGACTTATCGTTTGACCGCGCAGGGCGAGCAGGTGGTGTCGGCGCTGAAGGACGAGCCCGTGATCTGACCGGGCGCGGCCTATTTGAGAACCTCGCAAACTGTCTGATGCGCTCCGGGGGCAGGCTGCGGCTCGCCTGCAGAGATGCGCTGCCACCAGGCGTCCAGCAAATGGCGCTCGCAGCCGAGCTTGACGCTCATGCCGCCGGCGAAGTTGATCCAGTCGGCGAAATGGTCCTTGCCGACCGCGATCACCACCGGAATATCGGCATCGAGCGCGCGCTCGATCAGGTAGAACAGGCCCTTGCCACCGCGCTCGCGCTTGCCGAAGCGGTTGATGATGACGAGATCGGCGCCGTGCGCCAGCGCGTCCGCGATCCGCTCGCCCGCGTTTTGCAGCCGGGCAAGGTCGAGCCGGCAGCCCTGCGCGGCCGGATCGAAATCCTGCGCCAGGAGCAGCGTCTCGCCGCTGTGAAGCAGCACCGCAGAGAGGCTGGAGTCCGCGCACTGGCCGGCCTGCACCATGCCGACAACGCGAAAGCCGCGCGCATTCAAGTCCGCCGCGAAGCTGCGCAGGACCGCGTCGGGATCCTGATGCGATTCATAGACCAGGGCGGCGAGATCGCATTGCGCATCGAACATGGTCGGCCTCCGTTTCGCTGCAAGAAGATCGGGGCCGCGGCGGTTTCGCCGCGACCCCGGGTTTTGGATCAGGCCGCCGGCGGCCCGTTGATGATCTGGAGCTGGGTGAATTCGGCGAGGCCTTCCTCGGCGAATTCGGTGCCGATGCCCGATTGCTTGGCGCCGCCGAACGGAATGTGCGGGGCCATGTCGAGATGCTTGTTGATCCAGACCGTGCCGGACTCGAGCTGAGTCGCGACCTCGTGGGCGCGCTTGATGTCGGACGACCACACCGAGGCGCCGAGGCCGTAGGTCGTGGCATTGGCGCGGCGGATCACGTCATCCTTGTCGGAGTATCTGATCAGCGGCAGCACGGGACCGAACTGCTCCTCGTCGACCAGCTTCGAGCCTTCCTGGATGTCGCGCACGATGGTCGGCTCGATGAAATAGCCGGGACGGTCCATCGCGGCGCCGCCGGCGACCACCTTGCCGTTCTTGTGCGCGTCCGCGAGGAACGCCTTCACCTTCTCGTACTGCATCTTGTTCTGGAGCGGCCCGAGCTTGGTGCCCTGCTTGGAGCCGTCGTCGACCACCGTGTTCTTGGCGATCGCGACCAGCTCGTCGCAGAGCTCGTCATAGACGGATTCGTGCACATAGAGCCGCTTGATGGCGAGGCAGACCTGGCCGGAGTTCTGGAAGGCGCCTTCGAAGATGCCGGGCGCGACCTTCTTCGGATCGACGTCGTCTAGCACGATGCCGGCATCGTTGCCGCCGAGCTCGAGTGTGATGCGCTTGAGCGTCTGCGCTGCGCTCGCCATCACCTTCTGTCCCGTGGCCGTCGAGCCGGTGAAGGAGATCTTGCGGATGTCAGGGTGCTTGGTCATCTCGCCGCCGAGATCGTTGGCGTCGGTGATGAAGTTGAGCACGCCCTTCGGCACGACGTCCTTGATCAGCTCGGCAAAGCGCAGCGTGGCGAGCGGCGTGGTCGGGGCAGGCTTCACCACCAGCGTGTTGCCGGCGAGCAGCGCGGACGGCAGCTTGAAGCTGAGGATCAGCAGCGGGTAGTTCCAGGGAATGATGGCGCCGACGACGCCGAGCGGACGGCGATAGGCTTCGACCTTGCGGTCGCCGGAGTCCTCGATCACCTTCATCGGCAATTCGAGTGAGCCGAGATAGCGGAAGAAGGCGGCCATGCCGAGCACTTCGCCGCTCGCGTCCGCCAGCGGCTTGCCCTGCTCAGACGTGAGCACGCGCGCGAGCTCGCCGGAATTCGCCTCGATGATTTCGGCCATCTTGATCACGACCTTGCGGCGATCCTCCATCGACGTCGCGGCCCATGCCGGGTAGGCGGCCTTCGCCGCGGCAACCGCCGCATCGAGCTGCGTCTTCGAAGCCCGCGGGCATTGTGCCAGCACCTCTTCGGTCGCGGGATTGAGAACCGGCATGGTCAGGTCTCCGGGCACCATCTTGCCGTCGATGAGAAGATTGTAGTCGCTCATTGGCTTTGCGCTCCCTTGAAGAACGGGCCGTTCTGGCCTCGTTATATCTAACTGTATATCACGGTACGGTCGAACCGGCCATGGCAGCCGGCTCGATCAATTCCAGAAAAGCGAGCTGGACGTTGGTGGACATATCGATATATCCTGTTGGATATAGCGAAGAGTGTTCCGGGATTTGCCATGGAAATCAAGGTGAGGTCGCTGACGACCTGCGAGGTAGCGTCCGATGGCGGTGCGATCTCGCTGGGTTTCGAGGATGTGACGGGCAATCCTGCCGCTGTCAGCGTCTCGCTGAACCAGGTCGGCGCGCTGATCATGACGCTTCCGGGTCTGCTCGAGGCCGCGCTCCGGACCCGCTACGGCGACCAGAGCCTGCGCTACGCCTATCCGCTGGCGTCCTGGGTGCTGGAACAATCGACCGACACCACCCAGCGCATCATGACGCTCGAAACCGAGGACGGCTTCAAGGTCCGTTTCTCGATCCCGAAGGCCGAGCAGAGCCTGCTCGGCGAAGCCCTGACCCAGCCGATGCCGGAGATGTCGGTGCGGCCGAACTAGCGGCCATCAGGATTTGCGGGACCGCGCGATGTCGCTTCTGAGCGCTTCGAGTTCCTTGTGCACCGCGCGCGCGGCATCGCGCTCGATCTTGCGGTAGCGCGCAACAAGTTTCTCACCGAAGGGCGTCAGCATCGCGCCGCCGCCGTTCTTGCCGCCGGCCTGCGGTTCGACCGCAGCATGYCCGCAGATGCGGTTGATCTCGTCGACGAGGTCCCAGGCGCGCTTATAGGACATGTCCATGGCCCGGCCGGCCGCCGAAATCGAGCCCTGCTCCCGGATCTGCTCCAAAAGCTCGATCTTGCCGGGTCCGATCCGATCCTCGCTGTCGAGGTCGATACGAACGCTCAGCTGGGGAAGCGATTTGGCGCTCGCGCGCGACATGATGGGGTCTCGTGGGCTCTGCTTTGCGAGATTGCCACTGTTGCCCGTCGTGAACAAGGTGAGGGGGGCCGATATCCGGATGACATGCGATATCATCGCACGGCGTGCATCTCCAGGAACGCCTTCACGCCGGTCACCTCGCCAGTATCCGACGGGACGTAGCCGGGCAGGCTGGCGACAGCCGCGCGGAAATCGGCGCTGCGCATAATCTCGAGGATGCGTCGCATCGGCTCGGTGTCGAGGAACGCGCGCTTGCAGACGAAAAAATAATCCTCGGTGAGGACCCGGATGAAGTCGAGGCCGAATTGCCGGGCGGCGGCCTCGACGCCGAAGCTTGCATCCGCCATGCCGCTCGCGACATAGGCGGCGACCGCGGCGTGCGTGAATTCGATCTGCTGCGCGCCGTTGATCCGGCTCTCGTCGATGCCGTGCGCGGCGAGCAACTGGTCGAACAGCAGGCGCGTGCCGGAATCATGGTCGCGGTTGACGAAGCGCACCCTGGGTGCGGTGAGATCGTCGATGGACCCKATGCCGAGCGGATTGCCGCGCGCGACCATCAGTCCCATCTCGCGCGTGACGAAGCTGATGACGCGGTCCTCGCGCGCATCGAGCCATTCGCGCGCCGTCTTGATGCCTTGCGCGCGCAACGTGCCGTGCGGCAGATGCAGGCCGGAGAGATCGCAGGCGCCTTGTGCCAGCGAGACCAGCGAATTCTGGTTGCTGACATAGCGCAGGTCGACGCCGATGCCGGGCTCACGGTCGAGGAATTCGCGCAGTTTTGCGACTGCAAAGCCGTGGCTGGCGTGGACGCGGATCACCGAGGGCCGCTGCTCGAGGAACGGCTTGATCTCGCTTGCGAGCTCCTGCGCCAGGTTTTCGAGCTGCGGGCCGAGCCGCGCCTGCATGCGCTCGCCGGCCCACACCAGCCGCTCGCCGAAGGCGGTGAGCTTGGTGCCCTTGCCGCGCCGGGTTTCGACCAGCGGCGTGCCAAAAAACTCCGACCATTGCTCGATCAGATTCCAGACGTGGCGGTAGGAGAGGTGGGCGTCGGTGGCGGCGCTGGAGATCTTTCCGGTCTTCCGGATTTCATTGAGGACGCCGAGCATGACCACCGCCGTGCGCGGGCTGCCCTCCCGGCGAAACCGCCAAACAGCCTCAATCTCGATCTGGAGCATGGCCATTCCTTATGAAGTCGATTTCATATCTTGGGTGTCCATAGGCACACGATATCATATTTACTTCGGCTATTCTGCGCCTAGTCTGGTATACCAGAAATGGAGGAAATATGATGTCAGTTGCATATGACTTTGCGCATTCGCCGGCGACAGAGTTCATGTCCCGGCCGCAGCATCTGCTGATCGACGGCCGCCGCGTCCCGGCAAGCTCCGGCCGCACCTTCAAATCCCTCAATCCCGCCACTGGTCAGGTCATCGCCACCGTCGCCGAGGGCAACGAGGCCGATGTCGAGCTCGCCGTCGCCGCCGCGCGCCGGGCGTTCGAAGGCCCCTGGCGCACGATGCGCGCGTCCGAGCGCGGCCAGATCCTGCTGCGCTGGGCGGAGCTGCTCAAGCAGCACGGCGAGGAGATCGCCGAGATCGAGTCGATCGATGCCGGCAAGCCGATCTCGGCAACGCTGCGCCAGGATTTCCCGGCGGCCGTCGACACGCTGATCTATTACGCCGGCTGGGCCGACAAGATCAGCGGCGACGTCGTGCCCGTGCGTGACGATGCCCTGACCTACACCGTGCGCGAGCCGGTCGGCGTGGTCGCGGCGATCGTGCCCTGGAATTTCCCGCTGATGATCGGCATGTGGAAGCTGGCGCCGGCGCTGGCCTGCGGCTGCACCATCGTGATGAAGCCGGCCGAGCTGACCTCGCTGTCGGCGCTGCGTATCGCCGAGCTCGCGCTCGAAGCCGGCCTGCCGCCCGGCGTCTTCAACGTCGTCACGGGGCCGGGCCGCGTCGTCGGCGACGCGCTGGTCAATCATCCCGATGTCGACAAGGTGACCTTCACCGGCTCGCCGGGTGTGGGGCGCGGAATCATGAAGGGCGCGGCTAGCAACTTCAAGCGCGTCTCGCTCGAGCTCGGTGGCAAGTCGGCCAACGTCATCTTTGACGATGCCGATCTCGAAGCGGCCTCGAAGGCGGCCGCCTCCGGCATCTTCTTCAATGCGGGCCAGGTCTGCTCGGCCGGCTCCCGCGTGCTGGTGCAGGAGAAGGCCTATGACGAGGTCGTCGAGCGGCTGGCCGCGCGCGCCAAATCGCTCAGGATCGGCGATCCCCTTGATCGCAAGACGGCGCTCGGGCCCGTGATCTCCGAGAAGCAGATGAAGTCGATCCTCGACTATGTCGACATCGGGCAGAAGGAGGGCGCGACGCTGGTCACCGGCGGCGAGAAGGTCGGCACGCGCGGCTATTTCATCAGCCCCGCCGTGTTCGCAGGTGTCGAACACGAGATGCGGATCTCGCAGGAGGAGATCTTTGGCCCCGTCGTCAGCGTCATCAGGTTCAAGGACGAGGCCGACGCATTGCGGATCGCCAACGGCACCGCCTACAGCCTCGCCGCCGGGGTCTGGAGCCGCGACATCGGCAAGCTCCAGCGCTTCGCCAAGCGGGCGCGCGCCGGCACGGTCTGGATGAACACCTATGGCTATACCGACGTGCGCCTGCCCTGGGGCGGCGAGCGCGACTCCGGCCTCGGCCGCGAGCACGGCACGGCCGCGATCGACAATTTCACCGAGCCCAAGGCTGTCTGGATGAATCTGGCCGTCTGATAACCTCCCGATCGGCCAATCCTGGGCCCGCCTGATCATCCGGTCAGGCGGGCCCTCTTTTCGAGATCGATAAAATTGTCTGCATTCCGCTCAGCGGCAGCAAACCCTGCGGACAAGAACCGCGCCGCCTTAAACCTCGGTTTTGGAACCGGCGTGCATGCTTCCCGGCAATAGGTTGGGGCATCGGCATGTCAATTCTCAGGGAGATCGTCGTTGCGGTGGCGGGAGTCTACGCGCTCCTGTGCGCCTGCGACGCAGTGTTCGGCGTCGGAGAGGCGCGTTTCGACGACGCCTATTACAGCAGCGATTTCTACGCGCCGCGGCCGAAGGAGTTTCGCTTCGCGAGCAACACGCCGCCGGCGAAACGCGTCGCCGACGCCTTTGCGCAATTCGCGCCGGGTGAAGCCAGGCCGAACAAGCGTTACTCGTCCCTGACGACGATCATCCGCTAATTCGAACGGCTCACGCCGCCCGTTGGTGGCGATAGTCGTCAAGCACATCCCAGCGTCGTCCCGGCGAAGGCCGGGACCCATAACCACAGGGAGCAGTTTGGCGAAGACTCGTCGTTCGGTTCTTCTACCT
>NZ_JBFULT010000058.1:0-22000 GCF_054049755.1 Bradyrhizobium sp. P5_C11_2 | reverse complement strand
ACCTCCAGGCCACGTTCAAGGAACAGCTCCTCGATGTCGCGGTAGCTCAGCGGGTAGCGCAGGTACCAGGAGACCGCCTGCACGATCAGGACCGCCTCGAAGTGCCGGCCGCGGAAGTCGGTCCGTGCACGCTGCTTGAGCTTGGCGGCAATGGCAGACAGGATCATGGGCCGGCTCCAAAGCGGAGGCGGCAAGCTGAGCGGGTATGGCTAACGACCCGCGAACCTCAGCACATTCGCGATTGTGACAGCCCCGACGCGTATGCCGCCTTCATGAACAGGGTAGACACCATCGGGGTCGCGGCTTTTGCCAGCGCTCCGCCGAGAACTTGGCACTGATCCACGATGTCTGCGCGCCCTCACCCAGGCAGGATGACCACCTCGGCTGCGGGCTAAACCCCCACGTTTGGCAGAGCGGCCTCGGGCGCCTCGTCATCACAGTCCTGACCGGCCCCCGTGCAGCCATGCTGCTTAGCTTTCGTGGCGGCGCTCAAACAAAGCAGTACCAGATTACTGCCAAGCTTCATGTTCTATTTGCATGTGTGAGGCCGATCACAGAAGTATTCTGGCGGATCCCTATGCCTTCAATCACGCAAGCGGACGAGCCGCTCAGCGATACATTGGAGAGCGTGATGATCAGCAAGACCTTCAAGTCCGTGCTCGCTGCTGCCGCCATCGCGGCTCCGGTCGGCATGTTGGCGGCAACCGACGCGCTCGCCTTCGGCGGCCACTTCGGCGGCGGAGGCGGCCACTTCGGTGGGGGCGGCTTCGGCGGTGGCCACTTTGGTGGCGGCGGCTTCGGTGGTGGGCATCCCGGTGGTGGGGGCGGCGGCCTCGGCGGCCATCCCGGCGGTGGTGGTGGGCACCCCGGCGGGGGCGGCGGCCTCGGCGGTCATCCTGGCGGTGGCGGTGGTGGCTTCGGTGGTGGCGGCTTCGGCGGCCGGGGCTTCGGCGGCCGTCGCTTCGGCGGTGGTTTCGGCGGATACAGCTATGGCCCTGGCGTCGTCTACGTGGGCAATGGCTGCGACTACGGCCTCCACTACAGCAACTCTTGGGGCCGCTGCATCCCGAACGACTGAGTGCGGATCGGCCAGATGCGCGACACGATCCAGCCGAGCGCCGTCACCAAGCGCTCGGCCTTCACGCCCGCACCGAATGCGCGAGCGGCGTTCGCGAAGGACAGACATCAACCAAAAATCGTGAACCGCCACGCTTAGGTGTCGGCGGCCTTGGGGATGGTGCCGACCTTCCCCGCCTATCCCGTTGGTGCCCTTCCCCCCAGCCAATGGGCGGGCGTGGATGCACCCACTGAATTAAATAACCCAAAGTTGATATAATTGGATGTAGATCGCCTATGCGTTGAAACCTAGACATTCATCCGCTAGTTGGTCGCCGCCGGCAGTTGGCTGGCCGTCCACGCTTGCCCGCAGATATGCTCCTCAGCTGTCGAGGGTGGGCGTGGATGCCGGATGCGGCCAGCGCAAAACTGCTTCTGTGAGGCGACGGACGAATAATCGCGACAGCTAAGCCAATAGCCTCTAGGATCGCTCGTCGGCCCACCAGCCGATCTCCACGCCCGCAACCTAGTGGTCCCTCAATCCCTTGGATGGCGGGCGTGGATGCGAAGGGGATCGCGAAACGCCTTCCCCTAAGCTCGACTAGGTCGTCGCCGGCCTAGCGAACCATTGCCGAAACTTCCTGCGTCTCCACGCCGTAACGTAGCCGTTCCGTGCCAATGTGGAGGCGCTGCGGTGACGTTGATCAGTCTGGCTTGCTTGGTGGCTGGAACGGCCTCTGCAGTGGCGTCGCTCATCAGCGACCGGCTGCGCGTCATTCTTGAAGCCGCGGGTGGCTCCCTGTTTTTGGTCGGCCTTTGCGTGCTCGGCGCAGAGCTTCCGCTTTTCAGGTAGAGCCCACCGCAGCCTAGCCGGCTTCATTGCATCGAAGCCCGCGAGGGCAGAGGATCCGCAGGACCTGCTCGTGGAGCCTCAACTCTCAGTTCTGGATCGCGGGCCATCCGGACAGCTCCTCAGTGCGCAGCGGCGCGGTGGGCGGCCTTGGCGACCTGCCAAGTGGCCTTGAGGGCGGAGGACATCGCCTCGGCGCGGGAGACGCCGCAGCGCTCCTGAATGCCGGTGGCAGCGTTGCAGGCGGCGGCCATGATGGCGGCCCGATCGTAGCGGCCGGCGACGATGAGGGGGCAGGTGCGGGCGCCGAGCTGCACGAGGGCACGGGCGCCGAGCATGCCGGCCGGGATAGCGGGGCGGCTGTCGTGCAGCGAGCGGGAGATGCGGTTCCAAGAGACGGTGCGGTGAGACATGGGCTTGGCCCTCAGGGCTGCATCTGATACACTCTGGGTGCAATGCGGATCCCTTGAGGTGTCAAAATCTGAGAGGTAACGCGATGCCCCTGAGGTGTATTTGTGTTGACGGCTGAGCAGCTACGGGCCGCACGAGCGCTGATCCGATGGGAGCAGTCGACCGTCGCCGAGAAGGCCGGGGTTTCAGTTGAGACCGTGAAGCGGCTCGAAAAGTTGGACGGCCCCCTGCTGTCCACCAAAACAGCTACGATCCACGCGCTTGAGGCGGCGTTCCGAGCCGCGGGTGTCGAGTTCACCAACGGCGGCGAGCCGGGCGTGAAGCTCCGGCGGAAGAGTCCGGCGTGAGCGACGGGCCTGCCTTCAGCCGGTTGTCTGAGGTCCTACGCCTCTGCACCTTGCTCGCGGATCGCGCGCTCGACGCGCAGATCATGGGTCGGCCCAACCCTACATATCAGGTTGTCGCATTGGCGAAGGCCGCACGCCTTCTGCAGGATCATGAGGTGGAGTGGCCGCCCCTCCTCACCCAGGTGCTGCATGAGCTGCTAGGGAAGGGCAGCGAACCTGAGCCAACACCCGAGGTTGAACCACCGCAAGATGTCGATCTGCAGGGCCTCACACGCTTTTTCGCGGGCTTCCGCACGAAGGATCAGCAGTGACCTACACCGTCGAGGAACTGGCTCCCGGCAGCTACGATGTGCTGCTCGATGGCATTGTGATCGCAGCTTTGGTTCGGGGCATCTCTCGCAGCGGCCCGAGCGACATGTGGCAGATCGAGCTGCTCGACGAAATGGCGGCAGCTCAGAGACCCGCGCCGTTCACATCCCAATGGCGCACCTTTGAGTCGCGTCCAGCGGCGCTGGCATGGCTTGGCATCAAGGAGACCGACCCTGAGAAGGCCGGATGAGCCAGATCTGGAGCCGCCTCGTGGCGATCGGCGTGGCTATCGTTCTCGTCACGGCAGTCCGCCTACTCGAAGCCGCCGACCTGGAATACGCGTTCGAGGATTGCGCCTTTGCAGCCATCGCGGCCGGCATCGTCGTAGCAGCACTACCCTCGCCATGACCGCCGGCCTGGAGTTCATCCCCGAGAACGGCGGCGGGGCCGGGATCCGGTTCCGGGAGCGGAAGGGGTGATCACTGGCCCCCAGCTTCTCGCAGCACGGCTATCTATTGGCTTCGCACCTACGAAGTTGGCCGAGCGCGCCAAAGTGCCCCTGAGTGTCGTGACGCGAGCTGAGAGCAGCCCCGGGGAGCGGGCGATCACGATCGCGCAGGTGAGTGCTCTGATGCAGGCGTTGCGCGCTGCCGGCGCCACATGGTGATACGGTCCAAGGCTTGCGTAACCAACGCTGATCTCGATGCCTCTCTTTGGGACTGAGCCCATGCGTATTCTTGTCGGCTGCGAGATGACCTACGAGTTTCCACAACCCACCCCCGTCATCGCGACGCTCAACGTTCACGCATCGCGCTTCTCCGATCTCGAACGGCCCGACTATCTGATCACGACACCCGCAGTCCCGCTGGACGGCTATCGCGACAGCTTCGGGAATTGGTGCAACCGCATGGTTGCTCCGGCAGGGCGCTTCACCCTCAAGACCGACACGATCGTGCGGGACCACGGCAGCGGCGACCGGCGGGAGCCGGACGCTCCGGAGATCGCGGTCGAGAAGCTGCCTTCCGACACCGTGCTGTTTCTCCTCGGCAGCCGCTATTGCGAAACTGATCGCCTGTCATCCATCGCCTGGGATTTATTTGGCCATATCCCGTCAGGCTGGGGCCGAGTGCAGGCGATCTGCGACTACGTGCATGATCGCATCACCTTTGGGTATGAGCATGCCCGAGCAACCCGGACAGCTTTTGACGTCTTCGAAGAGCAGCAAGGCGTCTGCCGCGATTATGCGCATCTGGCGATCACGTTTTGCCGCTGCCTCAACATCCCGACCCGCTACTGCAACGGCTATGTCAGCGACATCGGCCTGCCTCTACCGCACGCGCCCGGTGATTTCGCGGCCTGGATAGAAGTGTATCTCGGAGGCCAGTGGCACACCTTCGATCCACGCAACAACAGCTCACGGATCGGCCGGATCCTTATCGCCTACGGTCGAGATGCCGCGGATGTACCGCTGACACTCACTTTCGGGGCAAATAACCTCATCGGCTTCCGTGTGACGACCGAGGAAGCACTACACCTATCCTGAATAGTTGTCTTAGTCGGCGCTGCTTTCGAATATCGCCGAAGAAGCTTACACGCTGATGAAACCGACAATCTCCCCCGTCAGCCCGTGATCGGATCGGGCGGCAGGGCCTACAACAGCGCGAGGTAGCCGACCGGCGGCAACGATCCGTTAACCATAGCGGCCGAGGTAGCTGTCAGCGATCGGCTGGGGGCTGAGCGGCGGCAGAGCAGCACCGAGACCCGGATGTACGGTCTCGCGGTGCGGCCTCGCTGGCGCAGTCGCGACAAGCCCGCACCTGGAACACCAGGGCGGGCTTTGATCGTCAGGTCGGGCGGCGGGGCAGATGTAGGACTATGTCAGAGCCTGCGGATGTAGTGACGGCCGACCACTGTACGTGTCAGGCTTGAGTGGGCAGCCCTCGTGCGCCTTGCGGTGGTACAGGCGCCGCAGGACGTTCGGCCCGCTGTACGTCCCATTGAGTGCCACGCGCCCGTGACAGGCAGGACAGCGCTTGACGGTCATGATGTACTGGGTCGCGGCTTCGTCCAGACTGACCGCAATCCAGGCTCCCTCGATCTTCACTTCACAGGTCTGCGGATCGGGTTTCGGCATAGCTCCGACCTGCCATGCTGGAGCGAGGGCCGCCAGGGCCTTGGCGTCACACCGCTGTTCGCCCTCTATCTGCGGGGCAACCCCGCTTCTGGCCGCATGGCCACCGAGCCGGGCCTGCCGTAGCTGGGCCGTATGGCCTCCGATTTCGCTCCCACCATGCTCCCCAACGCAGCCGCCCTGTGGCGCAGCGCTATAGAGGACCTGTCTCCGCACGTCTCGCCGTGCCGGTATCTCGTCCCAGCCCGCTGGGCGCCGATTCGGGAGGCCGCCATCCACTTCTGTGACCGACTGGGCGCCGAGGCGCACGCACTCGGCTGGACGGCGCCCGAACTGTTCGCGCTCCAACCCGAGCACGGGACGCTACGGATCGAGGTCTGCGGAGTGATGATGATCACCGGCAATCGGGCTCAGGCCATCGAGCCGACCCGAGTGGTGTTCGAGCGCGGCTCGGCCTACCGGACGAAGCAAGGCCAAGCCTGGGGGATCCCAGTATGGGAGTTCGCCAAGAAAGGCGCGGGCCGGTGAGTCACCGACTCTTCGCGCAGATCGGCAACACGGGCTCGCTGCTGGGCTTCACGATGCTGGTGACGATCCTGGCAGCCTGCGGGCTCACGGGGCTGGTGCCATAGCGGCTCGCGTTGGATCGAAAGGGCCGCGAACCCAGAGGTTCTGCAAAGAGAAGCTGCGGCATGAGGCGGGAGCGCTCGCCGATCCCGGCCGTTCCCCTCCTATGCGTACAGCCCTTGTCGTCCTGATCATGCTCGTTCGCTTCGGTCCCGACCTCGTCTACGCGGCGAACGCCTCGCTCCCGCATCCAGACCCATCGCGGCGGATGACCGCGCCGAAGTGGATTGTCAGCCCGCCTGCGATGGTGGTGATCCGGCCGGCAACGCCATGAGATAGATGCCTTGTCCAACCCGATGCTACGCGCAGAGCGCTAATCTTGCCTCGCCTTGGCGTTCGCGCGTTCGACCACGGCTCGCAAAGCCGCACTACCTTCTACCGCGAACCAAGCTCGCAGCATGTTCGATTTGTCGGGCGCATCACCAGTCCGTTCGCGGAACAGACCGTCGCAGCGCTTAATCTCCCGCTCGAAGAACATGTCGAGGTAGGAAGATCCCTTGGTCCGCGCGAGATCGACAAGCGCATCTTCGAGGACGCGCTGCATCATCTCCCCGACCATGGCTGAGACGTACACCGCCTCTCCACTCCCCTGTTCCGGTTCCGTCAACCAAGCCTCCAGCCATTCTGCGGCACCGTCGTAAGCTTGGCTCGAGGCTTGATGCAACGGTCGCCCCTATGCAGCATCGACTCTCATATGCTCCGGCCTGGCGGCCTATCATCAAGGCTCGCCCGGCTTTGCGCACATTCTGAAGGCGCCGCGGCTGGTGGCGCGGAGATAGGCCAGTCGAAGCCCAATCGCCTCGCCCCCACATGACCACGTTACAACGTGGTAGCGCGATCCCGTTGCCAGTTTCCGCGTGGTGAGCTAAGGTCCGATAAGAAGAGATTATCGGACATCAGAGCATAGCATGCCGTCGTCGCCGCCTCGCCTCCCCTTCTCGCACGCTGGGCAGGACTTCGTCGTCAAGGCGCGGCCAGTGGCGGACGGCGTTGAGGTCCGCGGCTTCTGGCATGCGCGCTCGAGGGGGCGGACACGGTTCTTCGTCATCGTGCCGGCTGAAGCCATACAGAGGGCACAGCGACCTGACTGGGCTGATCCGATGCAAGCCGCATTGAAGCTCGTGCGGACCCAGATCTCCTCGGCGATCGACAAGGGCGAGCCACTGGCTGAGGAACCTCAGCCTTGAGCACAGAAATCAGCCTCCCAACGCCGACCGGTCTGCAGGCGTTCGCGGACCAAGCGCTCCAGTACGCGGATCAATCCCGGGCGGCGAACACACGTCGGGCCTATGCCTCGGACGTGCGAGCCTTCGCTAACTGGTGCGCGGCACGGGGCGAGCCGTCTCTGCCGGCGAGCCCAGCTGCGGTGCTGGCCTACCTCATTGACCACGCGACCACGTTAAAAGTTGTCACGTTACAACGTCGACTTGCCGCGATCCGCGAACAGCACGCCGCTGCCGGGTTTGATCTGGAAACCTCCTCATCCGCGTTCCGCGACACGTGGCGAGGCATCAAGCGGGCGCATGGCCAGCCGGCAGTGAAGAAGCGCCCTCTCATGACGGTGGATCTCCGGCGCGCCGTTGCGACCCTGCCGGACACCCTCCGCGGACGACGGGACCGAGCGCTGATCCTCGTCGCCTTCGCAGCCGCGCTCCGCCGATCCGAGATCGCGGGGCTCGAGGTGGCTCGCAGGGATGGCGCAGCTTGGATTGAAGAACGGCCCGACGGCCTTGTGATCCATCTCGCCCGTAGCAAGACAGACCAACAGGCCGAGGGCGCCGAGATCGGCGTGCCCTATGGCTCGAACATGGAGACGTGCCCGGTGCGCAGCTATCGCGCGTGGATCGATGCAGCCCACCTGACAGAGGGGCCGGCCTTCCGGCCGATCGATCGGCATGGGCATATCGGCGTCGAGGCAGTGACCGATCGGACGGTTGCCCGGATCATACAGCGTACCGTCGAGGCCGCGGCACTCTCAGACGGGTACTCGCGAGAGGAGGCGCGGCAGCTCGCGGCTGCCTATGCCGGACACTCGCTGCGGTCCGGGCTTGCAACATCGGCCGCGGCGAACGACGCGCCCGGTCATGCTATCCAGCGCCAACTCCGGCACAAGCGGTTCGATACGACGAGCGGCTACATCCGTTCTGGGCAGCTCTTCAAGCAGAACCCGGCCGGGATCGCAGGCCTGTAATGCGCGTCCTGGCTCTCACCACACAAAAGGGCGGCTCCGGTAAGAGCACGCTCGCCGCCTCACTCGCCGTCGCGGCTATGCAGGATGGTGAGACCGTCGCGGCCCTCGATACGGATCAGCAGGCGTCGCTCGCAGGTTGGGGAAAGCGACGCGAGGCCGAGGACCTGGACATACAGCGGGTCGAGCCTCCGGCATTCGCCGGGACGCTCGGCAAGATCCGGAAGGCCGGTTCTGTCTCACTGGTGATCGTCGACACGCCCGGTCGTTTCGGTCCCGACGTGGCGCTTGTGCTGCGCGAGGCGAGCCTGTGCCTCCTGCCGGTGAAGCCCTCAATCCTCGATGTCGAGGCGGCACGACCGACGGTCGAGCAGTTGCGGCTTCTGGGACGGCCGTTCGCGTTCGTGCTCAATCAGTGCAACCCCACGACACAGGCCCGCACGCTCGACGCTGCGACTGCCCTCGTGAGCACCGGCGCGCTCGCGCCCTCGATGGTGGCGACGCGCTCGGACTTTTTGGACTCGATGACGACAGGGCAGGGCGTCACGGAACTCGCTCCCAAGGGCAAAGCGGCCGTCGAGGTTCGCTTGCTCTGGCAATGGATTAAGGCGCAGCTCGAAGGCACGAAGGCATGAGCAAGAAGCCGCGGCCATCCATCAATGAACAGCTCGCTCGGCTAGCCGCACAGGCACAAGCGCCGGCTGCTGAAGCACCACGCGACCGCATTGTCACGGGTCAGCGTGACGACGTGACCACGTTACCACGTGATAGCGTTCCCACGGCGTCACGCGAAAACGTTGTGTCTGAACCGATGGCGAGTGAGCCGTCTGGGCCGGAGGGCTACAAACGCCGGGTCCGGTATGAGAAGCCGCACGCCTCGATCTACGCGCATCCGAAGGTGTTTAAGGCGCTACGGGAAATCGCGGCGGCGACGGACTGCAAGCCGCATGACCTCTACATCGAGGGGCTCCGGATGGTGCTGCGCCAGCACGGTCGCGACTTCGATGCCTTGAACCGAGGCGAATGACGACGTGATCACGTGACAACGTCAGCGGATCTCCGTGAGGGTAGAGCGTGGTGCGGCTCATCATTGCATTCGCCCTATGCGCGCTCGCGAGTGCGGCGACCGCTCAAGAACCTCGTTCAGCTCCGCCCGCCGTGATTAAGCGCCCGGCCCAGGCCGCGCCCGCCACTGAAGGTCAACATGGAGGCGAGGTGCGGGCGACCGTTCGGGCGGCGGAGGCCACTGAGGAGGGGACAGCTCAAGTTCTGCCCTAACGGCAACGAAGCGTACCGACGTGACCACGTTGTCACGTGACAACGTGCAAAATGATTAGGATGCGAGTCTTGCCCGCATCGTGGACCCGTCCGGCCATAGGGGTCCCTAAACGGTCATTGGCTACATCAAGCGGGCGAACGCCTTCAAGGGCCACTCGGGGAGCGGGTTTTTGTTGATCCTGCGCTGTAGCGGTGCGGAGTGACAACGGCGGCCTTTAGCGCGACACTCGGTCGAGCAAATCAGGCGGCCAACAGCTTGAGCATTCGATGGGGGCGGCGGAGTGCGCCATGCCACGCTACTTCTTCGACGTGCAGTCTAAGTCTGGTTTGGTCTGCTCGGATTTTCAGGGATTAGATTGTCCTGACAACGAGGCGGCGCTCGCGCTAGCTCAGCACGGCGCTGGTTTCACCTCGGCAGGCGATTGTGCGCGGAACCCGCAGCTCAAAAAATACAGCTTCACTGTTGGCGATGCGCAGCACAAGCTGCTTTTCACAGTGCCGTTCAGCGAACTCCTGCCAGACGATGAGCCGCCGCCTACCGTCAAGAAGCGTCGCCCGCGTGCTGCGGCACGCAGCTCGCAAGACAACGATCACGCCTGACCGCGCTTAAACAATCAGCATCCGGCGCCTCCTGACACCGATGTTTTCGGCAATACGCGCGAAAGGGTCCGGCTTTCTACGAGAAGGAAGGAACTGAAGATGTCTAAGTTCCTATTTTCCGTCATAACAGCAACCGCACTCCTCGGCTCATCCGCCGTCGCACAGGTTGTCGTAGAACCTCCGGTCGGATCTTCGGATGCAGGTACGAACGTGCAGAAAACTACGGATACCGTCCCAGATCGGGTGCGAACGTATGATCCTGTGGTGACCGGCGGCATCAAGATCCGCAGCGACTTGGCAGATAAGCCTGAACAACCGACGCCCCGGCCGAAGCCGCATTGAGACGATGCACGGCCCCAACGTCGAGACTGCAGCCAAGATCATCGCCGAAAACGTCGTCTCGGCGGTTGAACATGGCCGGCATGGGAACGGTGGCTTAAAGCGGGCTGAGCACACAGCCGCCATAGCTGACCTTATGCGCGCGCTACTGAGCGTCATGCCGACTGACGACAGCGCTACCTTGGCGGCGGCCTGCAATAGCGTTCTGGCCGACCTCTCGCCGCGATGGGGCTCACTGGCCCGCGAGTCAAGGCGGTCGCCCCTGACGATGGATCAGTTACGCTGCACGGGCCGTAGGACCTGAACAGCGCCACCGGAAAGCGGACCTGCATCGATCGTCAGATCAGCGACAGTTTCGGTCGCCTGATTGGCAAACGCCCCACAACCGACCTTGTCCTATCTCGCACGATTAGCGTCCAAGACCGGTTCGGGTCAGCTCCACATACCTCATCCGCCATTTCCGCGATGACGGTTCGCGCCTCAGTAAGCGCCTCATCAAGGTCCGCAGCTTCGACGCCCTCGGCATCCAAGATCGTCTCCACGCCGTTCGACACATCAAAGAAAAAGCTCGGTGCCACGACTGGGCTCCTTAATACACGGTCGTCACGAGAACGATCGGTTCGGACGCCTACGTACTTTGACTTCATGGTACGAGCGTTGCCGCAAAGCGCAAAGATACCCGATAGGCCGAAGAGGTACGTATTTAAGCTTGTCAACAATATAAAAAAATGGCCTATTCAATGCATCAATGCGCCCGCGTCCCAAAATCACGCTTATTTATAGCGGTCAATTGAGTTGAAAACAACCAACTTAGGGGATAACAATGCTTATGATATTCGAACATCGCCCTAATGTAACCAAGAACAAGAAAAATATTAACGAACATGAATTGCATGAACACATCGCTAAAATGATTGCAAAAATACTGTACAAACGACTGCCTCCCGCAAATAATGGCAAGGTAGCTTTTGAACCCAGATCGCTCTAGGTCTCGCATTATGTCTCAATCGAATACAGAAGCTTAGTGCACGTATTGCAGATGCTTCTCGGCTTCTACTCACTACGCCCACGCCGCCGCGAGTGGCATCTGAAGCCTCGGGAGGGGGCGCAAGCCTCAGTGCTCGGTGACGAACCGGGCTGTCCACTCGTCAGCCCTCAGCTGGGAGCCTACGAGGCACGGCACGCTGTTGCTGACTGCGATCCCGATCCTCATGACAGCATCTCCTCCCGACACATGACAGCGGTCGCCCACTCCGAGCGGGACGGGGCAACCGCCTCGACGGCTTCGAGCTGCCGCAGCACTCCAATGACGCCGTCCAATTCCTCGTCCGTCATGCGCTCCGGACCGGGCTTCAGATCTGGGTAGCGGCTCTCCAACCGAACCATCCGGGCCTTCAGGGTCGTGGACACAGGCGGGACTCCATCTCCAGGTAGCTCGCACGGACGTCGCGCTCGTGGGATCGGATCTGCGCGATCAGGGCACACTGCTCCGGGTCGGACTCGGAGTCCCACTCGGCCATAAGTTCGTCGATGCCACCGACCGCGCCAGCCATCCGGTGCAGACGATCGAACAAGGCCCGTTCGACCTCTTCGTAGGTCATGTGGTCGAACTGGCCGGTCCCGTGCTTCGTCTCCACACGGACAAGGCGGGCTTCCAGAGCTTTCAGCCTCATGCCCCCCGCGCCTCCAGCGCCGCCATCCGCCGGTGCAACTCGGTCGCCTCGATCGCCCGCACATGCACGTCGAGGGTGTTGGAGATCTCGGCCGCCTCAGAGGGCGTCAGCTCGCCCGCGGCGACCGCGGCCACGATAGCGCCGGTGGCCTTCGGCAGGTCGTCCGTGGTTTCGATCAGCGGTAGGGCGAAGGTGATCGGCCTGTCCTTGCGAGCTGGCAGCAGGCGGTCGAGGCAAAGCCGCATCGCGGTCGGGTCGCCATCCTGGGCCATCTCCACGGCCTTGCGCAGAATGCTCTCGGCGTCGCCGTCGAGGATCTTCTCCAGGGCCACAGTGGTCTTGTTGCGCGAACCCTTCGGCCGCCCCGCAGGGTTGCCAGACTGGCCGGGCTGAAATCCGGGCTTCCCTGTGGTCATGATCCCGCCTCTCGGCCGATCTCGGCCTCCGTTAGATTGTTCAGATCAACTTGAATACGACGCAGCCCCTCGGCAAGAACTTGGAGCGAAGCGACCGCGGCTTGTTACCGGACGGCGCCGGCATCTTCACGAACCTCGATCGTCACGGCCGCGGTTAGCGTCATCTGGCGTGCGGTCTCGATGCCCGCGGCGAAGGCGGCTTGCTCGCGCGGGGTCATGTCGACGGCCCTTCGATCCTGGGCCAATCGGTCGCGGAGGCCAGTGGCGGAGCGGAACGGTTAACTGCCGAGAATGTTGTCCGCCCATTTACGGGAGGATCGTCGTGAAGCATCTCCTCGCAGGTACACTGATCGCAGCCGGTCTGCTCAGTATCCCCGCCGTTCCGGCTGTTGCACAAAGCATTGACATCGGACCCGGTGGCGTGAGGGTTGATCCGCGCTCGCCCCGGGAGCGGGACAGGGATGAGATCCGGCGGGAAGAGCGGCGCGAAGAGTTCCGCGATGATCGGCGTGGACCGATCCGCCGTGAGGAGCGCCTCCGTCGCGAGGATGACGACGATGATTGATCCGCAGTGAGAGCGGGCGGCCGATCTATGTGCGGCGGGGTGAGTGCCCCGCCGTATCAATGTCGGCAGCAGCCCCGAGGGTGGGGTCACCCAGTTCATGCACTTGCCTCTACCTCGACCTCATAAGCCGCCATCTCTTCGTCGGTCGCGGCCACGGCCGAGCACCATTGGAAGTGCAATGGCATCGGCATGGCGTAGGCCGGCACCCGATAGGAGCCGAGAGCGTCGCGACGGGTCTCCGTGCCCACGTTCACGATCAGCCCAGCTTCGAGCAGGTTGCGGAGCGTCTTCTGTGCGCAGGCCGGCGGCTCGCCCCGATCCGGTACGGCCACAAGCTCGCCAAGGCCCCGGACCCGACGGACGACGAAGGCGTGCGCGCCGCCATGAAGGGCGCCAGGCGCAAGGTAGGCGTTGCCCCGACGCAGAAGGCTGCCGCAACCGCCGAGATCCTGGCCGCGCTCCTGATGCGGACGCTGGACACCCTGACGGGCAAGCGGATCGGGCGTTGCTCGCTCTCGGCTTCGCGGGCGCGTTCCGCAGGTCCGAGCTGGTCGCGCTCGACGTGGTGGACCTGCGCGAGGATCCCGAAGGCCTGCGGGTCATGGTCCGCCGGTCCGAAGTCGACCGAGAGGGTAGGGGGTTCGAGAAGGCCATCCCGCACGGGCGGTACATCAGGCCGGTGGCGCTCGTGCGCGAGAGGTTGGATGCGGCCGAGATCACGGAGGGGCCGGTGTTCCGGCCGATCTCGCGATCTGGCCGAGTGCTTCACTTCGACCAGCAGGCAGAGCCGAACCAGCTCACAACCCAGACCGTTGCCGATCTGGTGAAGCGGTACGCTTCGGCCGCTGGATACGACGCCTCGGCGTTCGGCGCCCACAGCTTGAGGGCTGGCTACATCACCTCCGCGGCTGAGCGCGGTGCTGATCTGGCGAGGATCATAGACCAGTCCGGCCACCGGGATGCGGCGACGGTCATGACGTACATCCGGCGGGCGAACGCCTTTAAGGGCCATTCGGGAAGTGGGTTTCTGTAGGCTGCTTGGCCGCGCAACAGGAACTTGCGCGACTGAGATCAATCAGGAAACGAGAGTGAGCTCGTCCTCACGAGCAGCACGCTCCCCGCCTGCAGACTTGATCCGGTAGCAAGGCTCCCCGGATCGATCGTCTGGCATAAGCCGAATGACCTCAAAGAGGCCGTCGACGACGCTACTCTTAGCGCCGACGTAGTTCATACCCATCTGCCGAACGCTCTGACCGAGCTTGAATTTATGAGACATCTCTCGTCCTCCAGAGTATGACGCTTTGCAGTCGTCGACTGTCTATCTGCGCACCTTGGCCTTGCGGGCGGCGAAGCGTGCATCGCGCGCAGCCTTCTGCTCGGCAGCGAGTACGACCTGCCGCTCTGCCTTCTCTGCGGCCAGACGAGCGACTTCGACTTCCGCGCGCTCCCTCGCCGCAAGAGCTTCCGCCTCACGCTCGGCCTCAGCGGCAAGACGCGTCGCTTCTCGTTCGTTGGCTCGCACTTCTCGCGCCTCGATGAGGGCCTGCCGCTCGGCCTGCCGCGCCAGCACAGTCGGGTCATCCGCTGCCGGGCGTGCCCGGAACCGATCAAGTGTGGCCTGCCGCGCCTTCGCAGTGGCCTCAAGCCGATCGACGAGCTGGTCTGTTTTGAATTGACCCACGTACATTCCTTAGGCGCACCGGAGCTGAACACAGGTGCAAGAAACAGATGAAGCCGCTCCCAGAGGGAACGGCTTCGAAACTCGTCATAAGCAGATGAGCGAAGCTCAAGCGGCCTGAAGGCTGCCGGCAGACTGTTTACCAGTGCGGCGGTCGGACTCCATCTCGTAGGAGACCTTCTGTCCTTCGATCAGGTTGTTCATGCCGGCCCGCTCGACGGCGGAGATGTGGACGAACACGTCCTTGCCGCCGTCATCCGGCTGGATGAAGCCGAAGCCCTTGGTGTCATTGAACCACTTAACGGTGCCGATGCTCATAGGTATTCCGTATCTATATAGGCAAACGAATGGGTCGATCGCATGCACCGCACGCGCTCGGTCGCTGGTCGTCGAAAATGGGAGAGATGCAGAACGCTCGCCCTATTCAGGCGATACGGCCGAATATCTGGCCAAAAGTCGATGTGTGATTTGTACACCACCTGCGAGACAATCACAAGCGCACGTCCAATCAGGGCAGATATGCTTGGAGGTCCGGCAAGCTCAGCCCTTTCGCCGAACTGATGCTTGAACCCCGCTAACGATCCCGGTGCACCGCATCCGCAGGCGGACGCTGGGCGACCGGTTGGGGTGAGCGGACGTGCCGGCCGCACGTGAAGGGGGGACGAACATGGTAGCCGGCGCGCTCGCGAGAGGCCTGTCGCGAACCTGAGTGCGCCTCCGTTCACGGGTCGTTAGCCATACCCGCTCAGCGTGCCGCTCCGTCTTGGAGCTGGCCCATGATCCTGTCTGCCCTCGTCGCTAAACTCAAGCAGCGCGCCAAGGCCGACTTCAGGGGTCGGCACTTTGAGGCGGCCCTGATCGTCCAGGCTGTCTCTGGTACCTGCGCTACCCGCTGAGCTACCGCGACATTGAGGAGATGCTTCTGGAGCGCGGAATGGAGGTCGATCACTCCACCCTGAACCACTGGGTTCTGGCCTACGCGCCGCTGATCGAGAAGCGGCTGCGTCAGTTCCGCAGACCCCACTGCGGCTCAATCCGGATCGACGAAACGTACATCAAGGTGCGCAGCACCGATCAGCCCTCCTACACCGTCCAGTAAAGTCGCGAGAACCAGCTAAGGGCGCCACCGGTTTCCGCGAACATGAACACCTTCGCGCCATTGCCGGCGGACCGCGTCTCGCCTTGCGCGAATGCTCTTGATCGCATGCCAGCTACGGATTTTATCGCGCGCTGGCGGCTCATCACGGGGAAGCCGCCAGCGGTCATGCTGGACAGCCGATCCGAGATGTTGGCGCTGTTGGTCAAAAGCGTTCCCGCTGCGCCGCTGTCGGTCACGGAAGCAGTGGCCCGTCTTTCGGTCCCCTCGCCATCCGAAATTCGGTCTGATGCCTGCGCGCGCCGCTCGATGGTCTCCAACGTCCTAGTCTTTCGTCCGCGCGAGGGGCGACATCCGCTGAAAGGCCGTGGTGAGGATCGCGCGGCGTCTTGAGCCGGCAGTGCGTGCCGGAGCCCGGAACCGCGTGGCAGGGTGTGGCTCGAGCGCTCTGGCGACCTGCTGCCCGGCGCGTCATGGTCGGGCATGCTGAAACCGTCAACCCAGACCTGCGAAGTGATGGTAGACGGCGCATGGCGCACCCTTGGCCTCGATGAGGCGAAGGCTTTGCACCGCGATGCTCTCAAGCGGTGCCCGATCTGCCACGGCCGTGTGACGGTCCAGGGTGTCTACAGCGGGCAGGGATATTCGACGCTGTCGCACCGCCGCATCCATGACGGGTGCCCGCTGATCCCTAGGCACTACAAGGGCGTGCCGTCGCGACATCCGCAAGCACTCAAGTAGGCGTAGTGCATCCCGGGAGGAACCTGCTGGGCACGGAGCGCGACCGCCCCCACCTCAGCTTCCAGCATTAGCTCGGCGCTGATAAGCCTCGACACCTGTTTCCCGCGACAGCCCCTCCCGCTCCTGCTACAGCCGCGCGTCTTCCCGTCAGCGCGCCCGAGGCGTTCGCGACATGCAACCGCTGGGCGCCCGCGTCCGGCATCAAGCCCGGGCGATCGAGGGCGTCAAGGATGTGGCGCGGGGTCAACCCGGAATGACGTCGGGCACACCTGCCCGAGGGGTTATGAAGCCGACGCCAACCGTGTTGGACCGCCGCCAAACAACTCGCACGGGTTGCAGCTGCGGGTCAGGGCCAATCCGCAGCTGAAACACCCGCGGCACCTCTATGCCAGGCGTAAATGCAACGCAGGCGCCATACCCTGACAGGTTGAGCACCACGCACTGCACCTCGGCATTCATCCTAGCGAAGGCGGCACCTCCGGGCAGGGCCGTGCTTGCACGATATTTGGCGCGGCGTTCGAGCACGAGGGCTTCCTAGAAGAGGCGTTCTAGGGTCCGTTATTGCAAAGCAAGGCTTAAGTTTTACCCAATAGGCTAGACGACCGCTCCCTTATCAAGATTGGCGGCGAGGCTCACCCCGTTGCTCTACTGCAGACCGACCGCCGCGACAGGCGAGCAAGGCTCCCCCTCGCATCTCGGCGGCCGGCCCGCAGTCGTCACAACAGGCGTTCGTGGCCGCCGGTTCGCCGCTCAGCAGGGGGTGAAATGGCGAGCAGATCTCTGCTCGCCGAGCGGCAAGGATTACCGTGCCGATCAGAGCGGGATGGGTGATAGCTCGCATCGTTGTTCCGCCCTGACGTGCTCAGGGGCTGCAACTTAGACCCTCAAGCCGCTCGCTCTAAGACACGCTTCACCTGCACCGCTGACCAGATCCCGCCACGTGCCGTATGCGCATAAGGCGTTTTACGCCTCCTCGCCCTTAGTCTGCTTGGCCACGGCAGCATCACGGCGACGGGCCGCGCGATTGTTCTCAGGCACCTCCTTCTGCAAGGCTTCCTGGCTCGTGTAGCCCTGAGCGCCCGGGCTGCCGCGCATCTGGGTCACCGTTGCGCGCAGCTTGGCGGACTTCATGTGCTTGCCGTCTTGGAAATCTGCCATCGTGTTTTCCTTCTTTGTGTCGCCGTCACTCGACCCAATTACGCGCGGGCTAAAACCCACTGCACCTGCACTGCAGATCATCTCGATCCACGCGCTGTCGGGATCTCTCGTGCGTTCAGGCCATTTGCAATCTGCCTGAGGCTCACAGCACCGTCAGTCCGGATCTCAGCGATGTCCGTGGCCAGATCCCGAGCCCGTRCTAGCGAGCGCTSCTGACGCRCGGCCACGCCCTTCGCTCTGATCACATCTGTCAGTAGYGCACCACGATCTCCGCCAAGCTGGATAACCATGATCTGCTGCGCAGCCCCTGCCCGACGAGCAAGACTGGAGCGTTTGGCTCARCCAATCGCCCAGAAGAGCGGCAACGCGCCGGCCAGGAACAGCGCGGATGATATGAGCACGGCGGCGCGCTCGCGATGGTGGAGGACAAAGGCGTGAGGGCTGGCAAACATGGGAGAGCCGGAGCGAATGTGTGCTCTCACGCTCGCCCGTCAACCTTGACCAATTAGGGGCAGCTCGCACCGTCCACAGGTGGTCGTCGATGCGTGTCACCGCCGCGCCACATGCCGGTGAATGTGCGGGGGCGCACCTCACGGAACCTGAGCTCGGGGTATTCGTCTCCCCAAGGCCGTCATCGCCCCCTCGGCGGCCCGATCCAGCGGCGCAGTTACCTTCCGGGTTGCTGCGCCGTTTTCGTTCGAGGCTCCTATTCAGGGTGCTGACGTCAACGACTACGGTCAGACGCAGTTATAGTTCTCATGCGTGAGCCGTCAGCAACTTATCGCACAAAGGGCCATTAGCTAGCCAGTCTCTGCCCTTGGCGCTTGGCCTGTTCAAATTCCTGGAGGTCAATAGCTAGCTGGAGGATCTGCGAGCTCTTCAGGCGTGCCGGATCCATGACGCTGCCGATGTTATGCGCCAGGTAAATTTCCTGCACCTCCAGCGTGCGCATCGCGCCACCCATCGTCCAGTTGGGGAAGGAGCGAGCGGTTACATCGTAGACGTTGACGATATTCGGGCTGGAGTGACGGTTATCAAGAGCAATACGATTATAGGTTTCGGTCACCTTGGCTCGTTCGCCTTCTAAGATCTGAACGAACCACGTCTTGTCGAAAATCAAGAAGCCGGTCACGCCGTCGCGGCTGTTGTTGCGCTGAGAGGCGGAAACGATCTCACGCAAGTTCGTGAGCATGGCGCGATCACCACCTAAAACGGTGTTGCGGCTATAGTAAACAAGCTGGTGGATCATTGATGCTGTGCCTCGTTTGAGCGGCATCGCTCCGCTCCAAGCTCAGCCATAACGTTAGAGGCGTTATATGATTCCATGCGGTGCTCAAAAAACCGATCGATTGGTGATTTTTTGAATAACCAGTCGTTAATAGGGTGGCTGATCAAAGCCTAACGGGGTCGCGGCACACAGTTCTTACTTGCCCATGAAAATGAGGGCGGTTTTCATGACCGCTGCGCTCGATCTGTTTCCTCTGCCGCAACTGCCTCCACCGCAGCGATGACGTTCTCCAGTTCGGCAACCTGACGGAGCGCGTTCTGCGCCGGCAGGCCATCATGCTCCGCCATCGCTAGGACGAGCATGCGCTGGTGCGCCTTGAGACGTTCGAGAAGGGCGCCGAGCTTGTTAGTCATGGGCAGGCTGTAGCTGCGTAGGGCAGGGCTCGACAAACGAACCGCGTCCTCACTGGGGGCGAGCGGCGCAATGCGGTCGGTGCGGATAGCCGACCTGTATGCTGGACGGCGTGAATCATGACCCGTGTAGCCTTGGCGCTGCTCGATGGACAGCTCTGAAGCCGCGTCTATGTGGGCCGCTGCGACGCCGTAAGTTCCCCTCGCGGCACAGAGGATACAGCTTGAAACCTCGGCTCGTTCAACGCCTTGCCGGATCCCGCGAGACGGCTGCGATGGCCGGTGGGTTCGTTCTGCTCGTTCTTGCCGGTCTGGCGTCGGCTGCCGCGGCTCTGGCCAGTGCGGACGCCGACGCCTGGTCCGTTCACTCCGCTGAGGTACGCCAAGCCGAGGCGCGGTTGTTCCAACTCGTTCAAAGAGCGGAGACGGGGCAGCGCGGCTACTTGCTCAACGGCGACACAATTTACCTCGACCCATTCACCGCCGCACGCACGGCGGCTGCCCGTTTATCTAAAGGCACTACAAGGGTATTCCGAAACATCATCCGCAAGCGTTAAAGTAACGTAGCGCATCTCAGAAGAGATGTCACCGGGATGACGTCGGGGTGTTAGATATCCCGGCTTTAACTTTGATTTGTATCATTCCAGCGAGAGTTCGGGTCGGCGCGGCTCTGCATGGCTTCCTCGTCCGCGATGGCCCGGTTGATCGCCTCGATCTCGGCCTGTACGTTCTGAATGCTCTCTCTCTGATCCACGAGCTTGCGGCGGTCCGTCACCATCTCCTCGCGCAGCTTCCGCAGGGCCTCGACCGGACTTGAGCATGGGGTCCTCCTGCCGCGGCGAACTGGCCCTGGCTCCTCGCCATTCTCGTCGATCACCGTTGGCCCACTGTTCGCAATACCACGGTGCTCTGCTCGGATGTCCAGAGCCATCGCACATCGTCTGGGTGAGGAGGATAATGCGGATAGTGGATGTCCCTCCGTCGCCAACGCGCCCGGGCGATTGAAGCTGTACATGCACAGGAGGGGACTCCGTGCGGGGGCGGCTACGGAGTTAGCCACCATGAGCGACTTCGATCACATCCTGGACTGGAAGCTCCTCGCCTGCTCGCACACCTTCCCGCGCGTAGACGGCGGCGCCTTTATCAACGAAGGCTGCTCCGAGACGGTGCGGGACGGCGGCGACCACGCTCGCCCGGACCCTGGCGCCGCTACCAAATGAGGTCGATCACAGGTCGTCACCGGTCTTTGGCGCTGTCGGCCGCAAGATCGAGTAGCCGTTGGGCAAGGAGCACCGCCGTCGCCGCGTCGACAGCAGACGCATCCGCTCCGACCTGCGGCACGAGTTCCGGATGCTCCAGGAACACAGGACCGCCTACCATGACGGCGATGGAGCGGTTGCGAGAGGCTGCGCGCACGGAGCGGATCGCCGTCGCGAGTTGAGTGACGCGCGTTTCGTTGCTGAGCGTCAGGCCAACCACGTCGAACCATTCGGACGCCACCAAGGCCGCGATCTCCTCAGAGCTGGACGAGAGCCCGACTGATACAGCCCAGCCTGCCCTGGACATGAATTGTTCGACGATCCGCACACCGAACGTGTGCTGCTCGCCAGGGGCGCTCATCAGGAGCAGGCGGCGGTCGTCCCCGAGCGGGATGGCTTCCCCGCCGACCCGAAACCGAGCCACGAGCTGTTGAAGGCGGGCGACGCCCGTCGTCACCTCGACGAAGTCGCACAGATCCTCCTCCCACATGCGGCCCAGGAGGGCCGCTGAGGGCGCCAGGAGGTCGAGGAACAGGCGATCGACCGGATAACCTTCCCCGACCAGCGCCGAGAAAGCCTGGATCATGGCCGTGTCGTCCTGCGCGAGCGCCAGATGCGTGAAGGCCGCGACTTGCTCCACATCCGGTTTGAACGCGGGTTTGATCTGCTCAGCGACGAACCTGCGATGCAGTAGCACCAGTTGGGGGATGATCTCGGTCTGGACGAGGCGCCCCAGAGCCAGGCAGCGCTCTCGGGCGGCTTCATCGGCGCGTTTCCGTGCGTATACTTGGCGAGCCCGGGCTGCGCGCTCATTGTCCTGAGGCGAATGATCGCTCCACGAGCCTTCAGACGATGCCAGATCTCTCATCGCCCCCCCTCCCGGCGGCCTGCGTCGACGGTCTCAAAGGCCTGTCGATCTTATGCGGACATGAGAGCTGCCAGGATGCCTAATGTAAAGCTATGCGGCTCAGCGCCGCGTTGGTGTGTTTTCATACCTGTGGCATCATCCGGGATGTTGGAGAAAAACGCTGGGAATTTGTGCCTGCATGTTGAGGTCCGCCGAAGTCTTACCGGACCTCGGTTCTGGGCATGGACGATCTATGCCGATGAATACGAATGCCCTATTGACGAGTCGCGTCCGATGTTCTCAAGCAGCGCCTCTGCGATGAATGTCGGTGTTATGGTCAGAAATCACATGTATTTCATGCATGGTGCTCGTGTAAGGATTTTACATTAGAATTCGTATCAGTTCGATTTGATCGTTTTAACCTGTATCGCGCCGCTATGCTGCTGACCGTTATCGCTCAGTCATAATACCTTCGAATTTTCGAAGCGCGTGATGAGCTGGTAAGGACCTAGCGGTCGGTCTAGCGTCGAGATAGAACCTGATGCTTTGGTTCTGAACCCTACCAGATTGCGCGCAGCCTTATACGACTCGCCGGCGCGGTCGTGACGTGGCTAGGTGTGCAGTCCCGCGGTGTGGTGGCATCAATTTAGCTGTAACCGCCGCACACCGGGAGGCGTTATGGGACAGGTTCTTCACGGCTGCGCCACGACCACGCACGCGGTCAGAGCAACGCTACAGCGATCGAAAGCTCCGCTCAAAGATCTTGCCGCCCAGCAAGGACTGAACCCAACCC
>NZ_JBFULT010000057.1:0-22044 GCF_054049755.1 Bradyrhizobium sp. P5_C11_2 | reverse complement strand
GTTCGTACCCATTGTACTCAGCCAGGGCTTCCAGCCGCTACGCATCACCCCTATCGGCAATCGATGCTYCAAGACGAACAAGTACGTGGGACCTACGCCAAACATCACGATGGGATGCCGATACAAACGATACAGCGTCCGACGCCATCGAGGCTGCGCGAGAAATTCGCGAACGGTCAACGTATCAATGTCGCCCAGGCCCCTGTGATCGAGATTACCGGAGCTCGCATGATGGCGTGCATGGCTATGCCGCCAATAATCGTATGGCGTCAGTGTCACGACACCGATGGCTCGGCCGACCCAATCGTTCGCCACGCGGCCGCGGAAGAACGAGCCGTGTCCGCAATCGTGCTGGATCATGAAGAGGCGGACGAGCAAGCCCGCCGCGGGCAACTCAAGCAGGAGGCCAGCCCAATAGCCGTGGTCAAGGGCGGCCCAGATCAGAGCCCAGATGATGAAGAACGGCACCGCTGTAATCGCCAGTTCGAGGACGCCGCGGGCACTGTCGGGCTCGCGATAGCTGGCGAGCAACTGCGCCAACGCGCGGATTTCCGGCGTCCTTTGAGTCAGATTTGGTCTGCTCCCGAACATGCCCACCCAAGAAGCGCGGTCATCGCACACGAACGTCCCAGGCAGCAGCTCTGAGGTCGCGCCCCGCGCACTGTCATATTGATCCGTGCTTGGACGTCTTGCTGAGCAATATTGCTCAGGCCAAGAGCCAGCGTTCCCCGAATTTGCGAGACTGCACGGCGCACCGCGGCTGAGACCGCAAGCCAGGGCCTTCATCCTGTCGTCAGGAGGCGGGTCGGACACATTCGTCGACCGGATTCTGCGGGAATGTGAGCAATATTGAACAGTGTCTGACACCGGAGCGCGGCATGCTCAGTGTGTCGCAGCCGGCGAACCGGCCGCCATCGGCGGCGGCCTCGGGTACAGCATACCCCCTATATGGGCAGGAGGTTCACATGTCCGAGGTCTATGCTCGTCCGGAACCATCGCTGATTCCGATACCCCGGCCACTCTGCCCGGCGTGCCAGAGTCGCATGATGCTGGTCCACGTCGGAGCAGGTTACAACAGTCCCAATCTGCGAGTCTTCGAATGCTCCAAGTGTGGCAACATCCACAGAGCACCCCCGGACGATCCGATCAGATCGGCCAGGTAGCGGCAGAACCCGATCGAGGAAGCGGCCCCAGCACGGGGGTGCGAACCAGGGCCGCCATTCATCGGATATGATGAGTGGGCATCCTATCCGGTCGCTATCATCAAGTAACCCCGGCGAAGTTGGTTCCAAGCAGACTCTTACGACCGCCCGGGCGCAAGAACGCGTTGGGATAGGATCCGGAGCACAACCTGTTCAGTCACGCGTCTCATATTGTCGAGGCCGCGTGTGCGAACTTTCGTCTCGTTGCTTCCAATCGCGCCTGCCAGCGCTTCCGCCGACGCCGCCCGAGCTTCCGCCCCATCGGCTCAGACGCCCGCGATGCCGCAGGCAAGCGTATCGCGAGCCGACCGAAACAGCCGCCACAATGAGTTGGTGCGGATTGCAGACGGGCCCAAGGCGGAAGCAAGATTTGCCTAACGCGCCTGGCACCGGGCCTGCTAAACTGACGATCCTTCCATCGGGCCTTGACGACGTCATGCCAAAAGCTGCGAAAAGCTCGTTTGATCCAAAACTCTTTCTCGCCAAGGTCGGCGAGGGCAAAGCCATATTGAAACTCGACAAAGACCAGGTCGTGTTTTCGCAAGGCGACACCGCGGATACGGTTTTCTATATCCAGAAGGGGAAGATCAAGGTTCTCGTTGTCTCCGAGCAGGGCAAGGAAGCCGTGGTCGGAATCATGGAGCCCGGACAATTCTTCGGCGAAGGTTGCCTGAACGGTCATGCCTTGCGGATTTCGACAACGATGGCGATGGAGCAATGCGTGATCACGTCCATCGCGAAATCCGCAATGCTTGCGGCACTCAAAAGCGAACCTAAGTTTTCCGAGCTGTTCATGGGGTATCTGCTCAGCCGGAACAGCCGCATCGAAGAAGACCTGATCGACCAGTTGTTCAATTCCAGCGAAAAGCGGCTTGCACGTCTCCTCCTGCTCCTGGCAAATTTTGGAAAGGATGGCGCTCCTCAGCCCATCTCGGCGCAGGTCAGCCAGGAGACGCTCGCGGAGATGATCGGGACAACCCGCTCCCGGGTCAGTTTTTTCATGAACAAGTTTCGCAAGCTCGGCTTCATTACCTATAACGGTAAGATCGAGGTCCACAGCTCCCTCTTGAACGCGGTCTTGTATGACAAGCCCGAGATCATGCGGGACGACTGAGGCGGCTTGGGGGAAGAAACACCTTGAGCCGTCTTCTGCGCATTACGGAACATTGAGCGCGCCGTCCGGTTGCCAACGATGGGGCAATCGGCTCTGAGACGAATTCAGATGCGCCGATTCGATTTCGTCGTTGCGACCGTGGCGGTCGTCGCGCTCGTGTCACCCTCACCTGTCCTGCAACGATATGAAGGTCCCCCATGAAGAAGCCGATCACACAAGTCGACGAGAGTGAGCCGAGAACCATTCAAAGGGCTGACGTAGCACCGGCCGATGGCTTCACGCTCGTGGTCGACGGTCACTTCAAGACTCGTTACGATAGCGAAACGGCTGCTCGGGAAGCCGGCGCCGAGCTGTTGGGCAGATTTCCAATGTTGCAAATCCTGGTCTACGATGCGGTGACCGGGATGCGGTCGCCGCTGCAATAGGGTCTCAGCCAAATGTCCAGGACGGGCAATTCGCGACTGGCGCCGCGGACCTCATGAAGGACGTGCCATCTTCAGAGACGGCGAAGCCTAGCCTCGCCCGACATCGCAGCTAGACGCCCAGCGCCTTCCGGTTGAAGGTCCGCAGGAAGCGCAGCGACAGCACCCGCACATTGGCGACGTTGAGCAGCCACGCGGCGACGGCATAAGCCAGCCCACCTGCGAGGCTTACGATGACGAGCGAGACGATGCCAGTGCCGTTCACCTGCGATCGTGCAACGAGGATCGCGCCCGCCATCGCTGCGGCCGACGCCGCGACGCCGGCGAGGCGCTTGAGGTCGAACGGCACGGGATGGGCGCGGTGCATCAGGACCACGGCGACGACGAAGCCGATCGCCTCGGTCGCGAGCGTCGCCAGTGCCGCGCCGTAGAGGCCGTAGCCTGCGACCAGCGCGAACATCAGCGCCACGCTCAGCACCAGCGTGACGAACGACTGCGCCGCCAGCATGAAGGGGCGCTCGGCGAGCTGGAAGCTGATCTGCACGTAGAACTGGTTGGCGATGCCGAAGAAGCGGGCGAGCACCAGCGTCGGCAGCAGTGCCGAAACACCGGCGCGGAAATCGACGCCGACGAGCGTGCCTGCAACCTGATCCGCCGCAAGCGCAAGCCAGACGGCAACGGGCGCAACGACGACGAACAGCAGTTCGAGGCTTTCGGTCAGCCGCTCGCGCGTCACCGCATCGTTCTTCTCGGACAGGGTCCGGAACACGAGCGGCACGGTCGCAGCTGCAACGCTGGAGGCGATCATGACCATGAACTGCCGCGGCAGATCGGCGGCGACGCCAAAGATGCCGGCGGCGTCCTTGCCGAGCAGCCAGGCGACGATGAGCCGGTCGCAGCTCGAGTAGAGCGCGACCGAGAGCCCCGCCAGCGTCAGCGGCAGGCCATAGCGCGCCAGCTGCATGAACTGGCTGCGCTGGAAACGTGCGATCCTGGTGCGGTCGCCGGCCAGATTGAGGATGATGCCGGTGAGCGAGCCCAGGCCGAACGCCGCAAGCAGGCCCATGCCGCCCCAGCCGAGCCAGATGCCGAGCAGGCCGAAGCCGACGCTCGACACGCTGCGCACGATCGAAATGGCGGCGAACCGGTAGGGCCGCAATTTCGCGCGTTCGAATTCCTGGCCGACATCGACCGCATTCGCCATGATCGCGACGAACATGCTGGCGAGCAGCAGCTCGACGCTGATGTCGCTGCGGAACAGGAAGACCAGCGGGGTTGCGGCGCAGAGCACGGCCACCGTCAGCACGAAGGCGACCATTGCCGTGCCGCGAAAGTCCACCTCTGCCGACATCGCCTGATAGCGCGACACCGACAGCTTGATCCAGGCGAAGAAGATCGCGCCCAAGATGCCGGCGACGCTGATGCCGACGACATAGACGCCGTACTCGGCCGGGGTCAGCAGCCGTGTGTAGGCGGTGACCGCGAAGAAGCCCACCGCCGCAGGCAGGATGTAGGCGACCAGGTAGATCGAGAAATGGCGATTCAGCATGCGAGCATGGGACCGGCGGCGGCCTTGCGATGAAGCGGCCGTTAATCAGTTGGACCTTGGCGTGACGATCGGAGGCCTAGCGATCGGACTGCGCCGCAGCATCCCTCAGGATAGTCACATAAGTCTGCAAATCGGCCCCCGAATGCGGCGAGCCCGCCGATTTCGCGCGTTAGCGTTAAGTTTGCCCTGTGCTTGAACCGGCCGGCGCGATCACCGAAAAGAAACCATGATTTCAAAATGCCGCCCGGCCTTCTCCAATGCGTGGACGTGACTGAGATGGACGTTGTCGAACGTATCTGGGCGAACCCGGCCTCCCTGCCGCACGGCGGCACCGATGCGCCGCTGGTTCCGGCGGACCCCGCGACCGGCGGCCGCGAACGGATGGTGCTCAACCTGTTCTTCGAGGAGCGCGACAACCGCTGGTTTCCCGGCGACCGCCACATCCGGCCGGTGCTGCGGCGCATGCTGCTCGGCAAATCGTGGATCAGCGGCCAGCGGCGCGTGTTCCTCAATCTCTGCGCCGGCCTCGACAGGGTGGGTATCCGCTACCGGGTCAACGATTACGCCTATATCCGGAAGCACCCGCAGGAGCTCGCCTGCATCATTGGGCGGCCGTTCGTGCTCGACTGGTTCGCATGGAAGAACCCGCTGCTGCTTGGGGTCGCCATGTACAACCATCCGATGGAAGCACCGGAGCGCCTGAGCGGGCTGCAAACGAAGACCATCCTGGTGCCCTGCACCTGGTACGCCGACATGTGCCGGCCGCATTGGCCCCATGTCGAGGTCTGGCCGGTCGGCATCGAGACCGATTTGTGGACGCCGGCACCCGCCGGGCAGAAAAGCGTCGACGTGCTGCTCTACGACAAGGTGCGCTGGGAGCACGACCGCTACGAGACGGAGCTGATCGCACCGATCCGCAGGCATCTTGAGGCAAGCGGCCGCACGGTCGAGATGATCCGCTACGGCCATTACAAGGAAGACGACTACAAGGCGGCGCTGGCGCGCTGCCGCAGCATGATCTTTCTCTGCGAGCACGAGAGCCAGGGCATCGCCTGCCAGCAGGCGCTGTCGAGCGGCGTCCCGGTCTTCGCCTGGGATCGCGGCGGGCCGTGGCAGGATCCGGAGTATTTCCCTCACAAGGTGAGATACGAAGGCGGGGTGTCCTCGGTGCCCTATTTCGACGCGCGCTGCGGCATGACCTTCACCGATGCGGATGGCTTTACATCCGGCTGGAGCGACTTCTGGTCGCACGTCAGCGCGGGCGACTTCGCACCTCGCGACTATGTGATGGAGAATCTGACGCTCGAGAAGGGCGCGCTTCACTATTGCGAGATCGCCGAAGCCGTGATGCAGCGTCACGCGCGCTGAGGCGCGGTCCGTCCGGCAAAAGTTAACCCAACAACAGGAAACCCCGGCGTCGCTACGCGTCGCTTGGTACGATGGCGCGTTGGTTCCGAAAGGAATGTCGCCAGGTGACCAGCAAGTGATCAAGCTCGACCGACGCGAATTTCTCCTCGGCAGCGCTGCAACGCTCGCGGCGGGCGCATCGGCGTCCGCGGTGCCGGCGTCGAAACTCGCCCAGCGCCGTCCGGGCTTTGGCGCTGCGGCGACGCTCTGGGATCTGCAAGCCGATCCGCGGCTCGGCGAAGCCATCAGCACCTATTGCACCCAGGTGGTGCCGGTGCTCGAACTGAAATGGCCGATGCTGCGGCCGGACGCGCACACGTTCGCTTTCGAGCGCGCCGATGCGATCTTTGATTTCGCCCAGCAGAACGATTTGACGATGCGCGGGCACGCGCTCGCCTGGTATCACGACATTCCGGACTGGACCAAGCAGATCAAGACCTCGAAAGGCGTCGAGCGCGCCTATGTCGATCACATCGGCACCGTCGTCTCCTATTACAAGGACAAGCTGACGTCGTGGGACGTGGTCAACGAGCCGATCCCGGACAACCCCCGCAGCCTGAAAGACCGGCGCGACACCTTCTGGACGCAGCACCTGGGCGACCGCTGGATTCCGCTGGCGTTCCGTACCGCCGCAGCCGCCGATCCTTTCGTGAAGCTCGCGATCAACGAATATGACATCGAGTCGGCCAAGGACTCGTTCATTGCCAAGCGCGCAGCTTACCGCAACCTCATCATGGACCTGCTCGACCAGGGCGTCCCGCTGCACGCGGTGGGATTGCAATCGCATCTGCATGCCGAGCTCGAGATCGACACGCACGGGCTGGCCGAATTCGTCACCGAGCTGCGGTCGTGGGGCCTCGAGGTTCTCGTCACCGAGCTCGACGTCGACGATCAGAAGCTGACGGGCAATCCGGCGGAGCGTGACGCCATCGTCGCCAAGCGCGTCGACGACCTCCTGACCGCGATCTCGACCAGCGGCCCGGTGCGCTCGATCCTGACCTGGGGCCTCTCGGATCGCTACAGCTGGATCAACGGCACCTTCGCCCGCAAGGACAAGCAGCCGAACCGTCCCTTGCCGCTCGACGGCGAGTTCAAGCCAAAACCCTTCATGGACGTCCTCACCAAATTCACGAAGGACGCCTGACGCGGCCCGCGTTCAGCGCGTCTTCGGCGTCTCGAATTCGGCCGCGCCGGCCAAATGCTCGGGAGACAGGCTCGGAGCGCGCCGGTCGCGCGAGTTCAGCCGGAACACATCGCGGATGTCGTCGACCGAGGTCGACGAATAGGACTGGATGCAGAGCGCGACCTGCTCGGGCGAGGCGGCGTGCATCATCGCCTCGATCGCCGGGCGGTCGAGGCGGGTATCCTCCCAGTGCGACACTGCGATGCTGTCTTCCGTCACCCGGTGCGCGGCCAGATGCTTCGGCGAATTGGCGACGAAGTTTCCGTAAAGCAGATACTCGGAGAATTTCTTCTTCCGGCACAGCGCCAGAGCCCAGCTGAGACCCGTCGCCGACGTGATGGCGTCAGTCATCGCGCGCGCGCTGTCCTTGTCCCAGACCAGCGCGTTTCCGACATAGTCGTCTGCCGGGAACGAGCGCTCCTTGATACCGAGAAGCTGATCGACGGTGCGGAGCCACAGGACATGCAGCGGGTGGTCGGCGTCGACCGCTTTCGGGGTCACGAACAGCGGCGTCTTCTCCGCGCCGGCATATTGGCCGACGTCGAATTCGCGGAAGAACAGATTGTCCGAATCCAGAATGCAGACGCGCTGCTCGGGCGCGTTGAGGACGCCGGCGATTTTCAGGATCTGCTGAATGTGCCAGCCGTGCACGGGTGACGACAGCAGCGACACCCAGACCCGACGGCTGCTGATAAACTGGAGGGCCCGCGGCAGCGCGAACAGCCATTTCGGCAAATAGCGCGAGGCCGGAACGATGACGCGCTTGTCGGAAGCGAACCGCTCGAACAGCGGCACGTCCTCATCATTAACGAGAACATAATGCCGCGTGTATCCCGTCAACCAGGTGTCGATGCTCTCGCTGAGCAGCGAAAAGCGTTCGATATCCTTGGCATAGCTGGCAGTCAGCAGTGCAACGGAATGCATGGAGCGCGCTCGAATGGCCATCGAGCCGCAGTCATAGCCGCGAAGGGAGGTGCTGGGAACTCACAATCCGAATCAAGGTAAAGCGGAATAAGGGGTTATCCATCCGCCGGCAACCCCTGCTCGATGCCGCGAAAGCGCAGCGGCGCCAGGGCGGATGCCCGCTGCCACCAGTCGGCGACGCGGTCGTCGAGCGCGGTCATGCCGCGGCCCTGGCCCGGAAAGATCCGGATCTGCTGGACCGCCTCGGCCTCGAAACCCTTGCCCTTGCGGGTGATCTTGATGACGGCACCTTCGCGGTCCCGCTGCGTCAGCGGCACCAGCAGACGCCCGCGCGGACGAAGCGCCTCCAGCCAGAGCGGATCCGGGTGCGAAAAGCCCGCATGCACGATGATCACGTCGGCCGGCTCGCCAATGTCCAGGCATCCGTCGCCATGGACGACCTCGACGTTGCGGTAGGCGCGAAGACAGGTCGCGGCGCGCGCCGCAAGCCGCTCGTCGCATTCGATTGCGAGCACCCTGCCCTTCGGGCCCACGATCTTCGACAGCACTGCCGAAAAATAGCCGAGCCCGCAGCCGATCTGGACGACGCGGTCGTTCTCCCCGACGTCGAGCACGTCGATGAAATGCGCCCACAGGCTCGGCAATCCCGTATCGAGCTTGCGGCGCGCGTCGATCGCGACCAGCAAATTGTCGTAGAGGCGGACCGGATCGGCATCTGGCGTCAGCCGATAGCTGCGCGCCGCCTCGCTCTTGATGCGCCAGGGCCCCCTTGCCAGAAAATCCTCGCGCGGGACGGCGGCGAGCGCCGCCAGCAGCCGCGGCGAGGAAATCCGCTCGCGCTTCGCGATCAGCTCCACATAGCGCGCGCGCGCGGCAACAAGATCGCTCATTTCACCGGATCGGCCGGTTGACGCAACGGCGCATCGGCGCCGATCTCGTTGATCAGTTGCATCGCCTGCTTCAGGTCCGGCGTGTAGAAACCCTCGCTGAACTTGCCGACGATCGGCACGAGCAGAAGCCTTGCATGCTCGTGCTTGCCGGCGTCCCGCGACAGCTGCGCAAGGCTGACGGCGGTTCTGAGCTCCCAGGACAGCGCCCCCTGCTTGCGCGCGGTCTCCAGCGAAAGGCCGAACAGGTCCTCCGCCTCCTGCACCGAGTCCGGGTTGCCGTCCGACAGCGTGATCTCGCCTTGCAGGCGATAGACCTCGGCGAGGTAGGAGTGATCACCGGTCCGCCTCGCGGTTGCCAGCGCACCGTCCAGCGCGCGCAAGGCGGCATCGCGCATGCCGACCTTGGCGTAGGCCTCCGCGAGCAGGCAGCGGAACCAGCAGCCGGCCAGCCAGGAATCCATCGCCTCGTATTCATCGAGGCCGAAGCGCATCTGGCTCAACCCTTCATCGGCCTCGCCGAGCTGAGTCAGCGCCCAGCCGCGCAGGATCGCCGCCTGCTGCTTCCAGTGCAGGAAATTGTGCTCGGTGGCGATGATCATGGCGCGGTTGGCGTGGTCGCGCGTGCCCTCGACGTCGCGCAGGTGCTGGCAGAGATAGGCGCCGAACACCAGCGCGAAAGCGAGCGTGAAGGGATGGCGGATCTTCTCGGCGTTCGCGATCGCCTGCTCGCTGTGCTGGCGCGCCGCATCGGGCCGGCCGAGGAACCACAAGAGGTAGCCGAGATAGGACAGCGAGACCACGCCGGGATCGGTGCCGTGCCGCTCCATCAGATCGGAGTGCAGATCGGGGCTGTAGAGGTTGATGCAGCGGTGCAGATGATGCTGCGAGGCGGCAAAGCGCCCGCGATAGAGCATGGTCATCGCGATCGCGCGGTGCGCCTCGATCAGATAGCCGGTCTGCTGCGCCGGCTGCGCGCGCTCGTTCAGCCGCTCGCGCTTGGCGAACTTCAACAGCTCGACGCTGAGATCGTGCGCGCGCGTCAGGTCGGCGCGGATGAAATGGCACACCCAGAGCCCGCGGGTGGCGGCAAACGCCTTCTCCTCGTCGTCGAGCTGCTGGCCGAGCTCGAGCGCGCGGATGTAGTTCTCCTCGACCTCCTGCACGGCATAGCCCTTGGCCGCGATCAGCGCGTTGCCGAGCGCGATACGCAGCTCGAGCTCCATCTCGTCGGCACCCTGCATGCGCGCATTGGCCTGCACGACGCCAAGGCCGCGACGCAGATGGCCGATCGCCTCCAGATTGGCGCCGCTCTTGGCCGCCTGCTTGCCGGCCTTGAGCCAGAAGCTCGCGGCGCCCTCGCTCTGGCCCGACTCGGTCAGATGGTGGGCGAGCAGTTCCGGCTCGCGCTCGGTCTTCTCCGGATACATCTCGGCGAGCACCTGGGCGATCCGGGCATGCAGCTTGCGCCGCTCGCTGTGCAGCAGGCTCGCATGCGCGGCATTCTGGATCATCACGTGCTTGAAGGAATACAGCGCATCCGGCGGATGACCGCGACGCATGATCAGCCCCGCCTCCTCCAGATGATTGAGCGCCGCCTCGATCTGCTCCGCCGGCGTGTTGGCGACCGCGTACAGCGTCTCGTAGGAGAACTCGCGGCCGATGGTGCCGCCGATCTGGGCGATCCGCTTGAACGGCCCCATCCGGTCCAGCCGCGCCATCAGCGAGTCCGTCAGCGTCGCCGGGATCGCGAGCTGCCGCCACGGACCCGACAGCACGTAGCGCCCGTGCCGCTCGGTCAGCAGGTTGGATTCCAGAACCGTCTTGGTCAGCTCCTCCAGGAACAACGGCACGCCGTCGGTCTTGACGATGATCTCCTCGACGACCTCCTTGGGAAGCTCGCGGCCGGCGACGCGCTCGACCATCGTCGTGCGCAACTGCCGGCTCAGGCGGTTCAGCACCAGGGTGGTGATGTGCGAATGCGCGTTCCAGCTCGGCTGGAATTCGGAGCGCGCGGTGATGATGGCGAGGATCGGCCGGTTCTGGACCCTGTCGACCAGGAGATCGACGACCTCGCGGGAGGTCGGATCGATCCAGTGCAGATCCTCGAAGGCGATCACCAGCGGCATCTCGCGCGCGAGGCCGAGGAAATGATTGACCAGCGCCGATACCGTCGCATCCTTCTGCTGCTGAGGCGATAGGTCGAGCGGCGGATAGCGATCCCCCGTCGGGATCGACAACAGCGCGGCGAACAGCGGCGTCACCTGTTCGATATCACCCTGGGCGGCGGCGATCGCAGTCTCCAGGCTCGCCAGCGACACCGCGGACACCTCCTCACGGTCGAGGCCGAGGGAGAATTTGAGCTGCTCGGCGAACGGATAGAACGCCGTGGAGGTGTAGTAGGGCGAGCACTGGAGCGAGACCTGCCCATGGCGGTCACCCGCGATGCGCTCGAAGATTTCCTGGATGACGCGCGACTTGCCGATGCCGGGCTCGCCGAACTTGACCACGACCTGGCCGTCGCCCTCCTTGACCTGCTGCCAGCGCCCCATCAGCAGCGCGATCTCTTCCTCGCGGTTGACGAGCGGCGTCAGCCGCGTGCCCATGGCGGCGGCGAAGCGGGTCTCCACGCGCGAGGCGCGCACCACGTGCCAGGCCTGGGACTTCTCCGAAATGCCCTTCAGCGCGTGGACGCCGAGATTGCGGTAGTCGAACTTGCCCTTCAGCAGCGACTGCGTCGAAGACGAGATCACGACGCCGTTGGGGGGCGCCAGTCCTTGCAGGCGCGCGGCCAGGTTGACGGTCTCTCCGACCGCGGAGTCACGCTCCTCGGTGCCCTGCCCGACGAGATCGCCGACCACGACGAGGCCGGTCGCGATCCCGATGCGGACGGCGGGTGCATGGCTGAGCGCGCCGCGCGGTTCGATCGCGCGCGCGGTCGAGAGCACCCGGACGATCTCGAGCCCGGCGCGCACCGCGCGCTCGGCATCGTCCTCATGCGCGGTCGGATAGCCGAAATAGACCAAGATACCGTCGCCGACGAAACGGGCGGCAAAGCCTTCGTAATGCTTGACCACGCGGACGCAGGTCTCGCGGAAGCTCGCGATCATGTCGCGCACGTCTTCCGGATCGAACTGGACCGAGAGTGAGGTGGAATCCACCATGTCACAGAACATGGTGGTGAGCTGACGCCGTTCGGCGCCGACCTCCGTCCGGGCTTGCGGGGGCGCCGCAGCGAGCGGCGCTTCGGCCACTTCAGCGTGGAACAACGCCGCCATCGCCCGCTGGAGCCGCTTGCGATCGCCCAGCGGCAATCCGAGCTCAACCAGATCGGATTCGGTCAGGTCAGCCATGACGTCCAGATCGAGGCGGTGCTGGGCGAAGAGATCGGTATAGTGACCGAGACCGACGCCTTCGAGCCAGCGCTTCAACCCGCCTTCCGTCCCCGGCTCTGTCTCCAGCATGGTGATTTCCGCCCGACCATCACTCCGTCGAAGGGCTTAAGGCCCCTCAACCACAGATTTTGGGGCCCAAACTTCACCTCGGACTGGACGCGTTCCCTAAGTTCTTGGAAGAATAGCTTAATCAGATCAAAAGGGAATGGACTTGTCGGACGTTATACCCGGAGCGGCGGAGGGATCGGCCAGCACGGCGGCCGAAACCAAAGTCTTTGCCCATGTCGGCGGGCTTCTCGACTTCTACGCGCGAAAGACGCCGGCCGCGCCCGCCCTGCTCGCCCCTAGCCGACCGCCGCTGAACTACGGCGAGCTCGCTGCCAGGACCGGGCATCTGGTCGGCACGCTGCGCGGGCTCGGCATCGGTCCCGCGGATCGCCTCGCCGTCGCGCTGCCGCGCGGCGCCGACAGTGCGCTGGCGCTGATCGCAGTCGCGTCGGCCTGCGCCTGCATTCCCGTCAATCCCGATCTGACGGCGGACGAGTTGCAACGCTATTTCAGCGAATTGAAGCTGACGGCGCTGGTGACCCGGGCCGATACGAACTCAGCGAGCCGCGACGCCGCCAGGGCGCTCGATCTTGCGGTGATCGATTTCGTGCCGGGTCCGCAGAATGATCTCGGCGGCTGCGAATTCGTCGGCCCGACGATCGGTCCGGCGAATGCCAGCGGCGTCTCGCGCGGCGACGACGACGCGTTCATCCTGCTGACATCGGGCACCGCGGCGCGGCCGAAAATGGTCCCGCTGACGCATCGCAATGTGTGCCTGTCCGCCTGCAATGCCGGCCGCGTGCTGTCACTCACGTCCCGCGATCGCCTGCTCAATGTGCTGCCGCTGTTCCACGCCCATGGTCTGATCTCAGGCCTGCTGACCGCGCTCGCCGCGGGCTCGAGCGTGGTCTGCACCAACGGTTTTGACGCGGCGTCCTTCTTCGGCTGGATGCGGGATCTGCAGCCGACCTGGTACACGGCGGTGCCGACCATTCATCGCGCGCTGCTGACGGCGGCGGAAGCGGACCCGGACCGCGCCCGGTCGTCGTCGCTGCGCGTGATCCGCTCGGCCTCGGCCTCGCTCGCGCCTGCGATCCTCGCGGGGCTGGAGGCGACGTTCGGCGTTCCCGTGCTCGAGACCTACGGAATGACGGAGGCGGCCTCGCAGATCGCAGCCAATCCGTTCGAGCTGCGCAAGATCGGATCGGTCGGCCGCGCCGCGGGCCCCGAGATCGCGATCATGGACGAGGCCGGCCGCATGTGCGCGAGCGGTGCGCATGGCGAGATCATGCTGCGCGGGCCGAACATGAGCCGCGGCTACTACAATGACGAGGCGGCGACGCAGGCCGCATTCCGCAGCGGCTGGTTCCGGACCGGCGATCTCGGCTATCTCGACGCCGACGGCTATCTCTTCATCGTCGGCCGCATCAAGGACGTCATCAACCGCGGCGGACAGAAAATCTCGCCGCTGGAGGTGGAAGAGGTGCTGCTGAGCCATCCCGCGGTGCTGGAGGCCGGCGTATTCGCGATCCCGCACCAAAAGCTCGGCGAGAACGTCGCCGCCGTCGTGATGCTGCGGCCGAATTCCGCTGCGACCTCGGACCAGCTGCGCCAGTTCGCGCGAAAACGGCTCGCGGCCTACAAGGTGCCGAGCCTGATCCGCGGCGTGGCGGCGCTGCCGAAGGGCGCCAGCGGCAAGGTCAAGCGCAACGCGCTGGCCGAGCTGATCGCGACGGTCGATGACGGCGGCGAGACCCGATTGCCGCGCACCGCGCTGGAGACCCAGCTCGCGGGACTCTGGGCCAATCTGCTGGAGCTGCCGCAGGTCGGCGTCGACCAGGACGTCTTCGCGCTCGGCGCGGACTCGCTCGCGGTGACACAGATGCGCTCGCGGCTGCGCGAACGCTTCGATGTCGACTTCTCGTTCGAGGACATCTTCGATTGCGCCACGGTGGCGGTGCTTGCGGCCCGGCTCGAGACCGCCGCAACCCGTCGTGAAACGATGCTGCCGGCCTGGCGCCAGGTCGCAACCGCGGAAACAGACTCGCCGCTGTCGTTCCAGCAGCAGCGGATGTACGTGCTCTCGCGGCTCGATCCGACGCGCTACAATTATAATGTCGTCGAAGTCGCGATGCTGAAGGGCCAGCTCGACGCCGCCGCGCTTGAAGCAAGCCTCGCCGCAATCTGCGAACGTCACGACGTGCTGCGCTCGGCCTTCGTGGAGCGCCATGGCGAACCGGTGCAGCGGGTGCTTCGAATCGTAGCGCGATTCGAGCGGATCAAGCTCAAGCCATGCCCGGCGGACAAGCGGGCCGCGGCCGTCCGGCGCAAGGCGCTCGAGCTCGCGCAATATCCGTTCGATCTGGCGCGCGAGCCGCCGCTGAAGGTCACCCTGCTCTCGTTCGCGAGGGACAGCCACGCGCTGGTGGTCAACGTCCATCACCTCGTCACCGACGGCTGGTCGCAACGGCTGTTCTGGGAAGAGCTCGCCGCGCATTATTCCGCCGCGCGCAAGGGAAGCGCGGCGGCGCTGCCGCCACCCGCCTACCAGTATCGCGACTTTGCGCTCTGGCAGCAGAGCTGGGCGCAGACGCCGGCCGCGAAAGAGCAGCTCGATTACTGGCGCGCGCAGCTCGACGGCGTGACCACGCTGCCACTGCGGACCGACCGGGCAAGGCCGGAGATCTGGAGCGGCCGCGGCGCCCGTCACTATTTCGAGTTCTCCAAGGCCTTGTCGACCGACCTGCGATCGCTGAGCCAGGACCAGGGCGTGACGCCCTTCATGACGCTGCTCGCAGTGTTCCAGTGCCTCCTGTTCCGCCACACCGGACATGAGGACGTGGCGACGGGGTCGCTGATCGCGAACCGCAACCAGATCGAAAGCGAGCGCCTGATCGGGCTGTTCGCCAACACCCTGATCCTCCGCAACGATTTTGGCGGCGACCCGAGCTTCGGCGAGTTGTTGCGGCGGGTGCGCCAGGTCACGCTCGATGCCTACCGCAACCAGGACCTGCCAATCGAGGAGGTGCTGCGCGCGTTGCAGGTCGCGCGCAGGAGCGACGGCAATCCGCTGTTCCGGATCATGTTCATCCTCCAGAACGCATCGATCGAGGCCGCGCATTTCCCCGGCCTGTCGTCCCGCCGGTTAGAGGTCGACCCCAAGGTCGCACGCTTCGACATCACGCTCGAGCTGGTCGAGGCCGATGGCCGCTTCACCGGCTTCTTCGAATACGCCACCGATCTGTTCGACGCGGCGACGATCGAGGACATGGCTGCGCAGTTCAAGACCCTGCTCAAGGCCGTCATCGCCAATCCCGAGCAGCGCATCTCGCGCCTGCCGCTCCTGACAACGGCCGAGCGCCGGCAATTGCTGACTGCGGGCCGTGGCGTTCCGGCCGATTTCACCACACGCGGCAACTTGAGCGAACGCTTCGAGCGGCAGGCGAGGCGGACGCCGAACGCGATCGCGGTATCGGACGGACGCGCATCGCTGACCTATCGCGAACTGGCCCGCCGCAGCCAGGCGGCCGCGCGCTGGCTGGCCCGCGAGGGCGTCGGTGCCGAAACGGTGGTCGCCTTGCTTGCGGATCGCGGACCCGACCTGCTCGCCGCAATGATCGCGGTGCAGCGGGTGGGCGCGGCCTTCCTCAATCTCGATCTCGAGCAGCCAACGGCGCGGCTCGCAACCATCCTCGGATCGAGCTGCGCCCGCATGCTGCTGACCGGGCGCGCCCAGTCCGTCATGGTCGAGGCGCTGCTCGAACCGCTGGTCGAGCGCATCCAGGTGGCCGAACTCGAGGACACGATCACGCCAGCGGCGACCAAGCCGGCCCGCGCAGCACGGCGCGCAGCATCGAGTCTCGCTTATCTCATCTATACATCCGGCTCATCCGGCGCGCCGAAGGGCGTCATGATCGAACAGCGCGGGCTGTCGAACCATCTGGCGTCGCTCATTTCCGGGCTCGGCCTTTCGGCCAGGGACGTGATCGCGCAGACCGCGCCGCAGAGCTTCGTGATCTCGGTCTGGCAGTTCCTCGCTGGCCCGATGGTCGGCGCGCGCGTCCATGTCTGCGGCAACGCAATCGTGCAGGACCCGATCCTGCTCGCGCGGGAGATCAATCGCGAGGGCATCACGGTGCTCGAGATCGTCCCCTCGCTGTTGCGCGTGATCCTCGAACGCATGGACGAGGCGCCCATCCAACGCGCCTTTGCCGGGCTGCGCCTCCTGATCTCGACCGGCGAGCCGCTGCCCGTCGAGCTCTGCCGCGCCTGGTTCGCCCGCTGCCCGAAGGTGCCGCTGATCAACGCCTATGGCGCCTCGGAATGTTCCGACGACGTTTCCCTGCATCGGCTGACCAGGGCGCCGGCGGCGGCGACCACCAATGTTCCGGTCGGCGCGGCGCTGCCCAACACCCAGCTCCACGTGCTCGATTCGAGTCTGGAGCCGCAGCCGATCGGCGTGGTCGGCGAGCTCTGCATCGCCGGCGCCGGCGTCGGCCGCGGCTACATCAACGATCCCGCGCAAAGCCGGCAGCGCTTCATCCCCGATCCCTTCACGCGCCAGGCAGGTCACCGGCTGTACCGGACCGGCGATCTCGCCCGCCGCCGCGCCGACGGGACGATCGAATGCCTCGGCCGCGTCGACCACCAGGTCAAGGTCCGAGGCTACCGCATCGAGCTCAAGGAGATCGAGAACGCGCTCGCCGATCACGAGAGCGTGCGTGCCGGCATCGTCGAGCCGCGCCGCGACGCCAATGGCGATATCAGGCTGATCGCCCATATCGTCGCCCGGGCGAATGGCCGGATCAGCGCCAGCGAGCTGCGCGATTTCCTCAAGGGCCGGCTGCCGGCCCATGCCGTCCCGTCCGCGTTCCTGTTCCTGGAGCAGGTTCCGCTCAATGCCCATGGCAAGATCGACCGGTCCGCGCTGCTGGCGCCCCCGCAACAGGAAACCTCCGCGGCGGATGCCGCCGTGCCGGCACGCCGCTTCACTGAAAAGGTCCTGTCCGACATCTGGATCGACCTGCTGAAGGTCGACAGCCTCGGCGTCACCGACAATTTCTTCGATCTCGGCGGCCATTCGCTGCTGGCGGGACAGGCGATGGCGCGCGTCGCTCGCGCGCTCGGCGTATCGCTACCGATCAAGACCATCTTCGAGGCACCGACGATCGAGGAACTCGCCCGGCGGGTCGATGACGCCGTGGCGGCGAAGCCGCACAAGCGCCAGGCAAGCGCGCCCCGGCTCGCCGAAGGCGGTCCGCCCACGCTCTCGACCGCGCAGGACCAGATGCTGCGGATCGAGCAAAACCTGCCGGATCTGCCGCTGTTCAACCTGCCCTTTGCCTTCCGCCTCCAGGGCCCGATCGATGCGGCCGCGCTGGCGCAGGCCATCCAGGACGTCGTCGGCCGGCACGACTCACTGCGGACAGCCTTCGGCTGGAACGGCGAGGAGCCGATCAGCCGCATCGCCGCACCCCGCACGCTCGGCCCGGTGCTCGCCGTCGAGGCCCTCAATGGCCGGCGACCGAGCGACAAGCGCCTCAAGGCGCTCCAGCTCAGGAAGATCAGGCTCCTCGCCGAACAGGAGGCCGCCACCCCGATCGACATCACGCGCGCGCCGCTGCTGCGGGCGCGCCTGCTGCGGCTGGATCGCAGCGACCATGTGCTGCTGCTGACGCTGCATCACGCGATTGCCGACGGCTGGTCGATCGGCGTGATGTTCGAGGAGCTGTCCAACCGCTATGCGGCGCTGACCGGGCATCCGTCAGTGCCGCTGCCGAAACTGCCGCTGGCGTTTTCGGATGTCGCGCGCTGGCAGCGCTGGTGGTGCGGGACAGACGCGGCCCGCCGGCAGGCCGCCGAGTGGACGGAGACCCTGCGCGGCGCCGCCGCCGTCTTCGACGGCGAATCAAGCCCGGGCGCCTCCACCGGGCATCATCCGGTCAACCTGGAGCGCGATCTGATCGCGCGGCTGACGGCATTCGCCGGCCAGCACAACGGCACGCTGTTCATGTGCCTCCTCACCGGCCTGAAGGCGCTGCTGCTGGCGCGGACGGGGCGCACCGACATTTCGGTCGCCACCGCCATGGCCAATCGCAGCCAGCCGGACACCGACCAGATCGTCGGTCCATTCGAGAACACGGTGATCGTCCGTACCCGAATCACGCCGGACCTGTCGTTTGCTGCAGCCTTGGCCCTGGTGCGCCAAAGCGTGCTCGAGGCGCATGCGCGGCAGGAGCTGCCGTTCAACGTCCTCGCCGACCATCTGGAGCAGGCGGGAATCGATCCGGCTTCGCTGCTCCAGGTCTATTTCACGCTGCAAAATCCGYTGCGCCGGCCGCTCGACCTGCCTGACGTCGCGGTGCGATCCGTCGGAAATGTGGCGCGCGAGGGCCAGCCGGTGCTGCCGATCGACCAGACCTGGCTGTCGCTGATGCTCAAGGAGCGCCCGACCGGTATCACCGGTTCGTGCAACTACAAGGGCGAGCGGCTCGACGGCCGCATGGTCGGCGCATGGATGGAGGATCTCGTCGCACTGCTGGCAGCAGCCGTCGCGCAGCCTCATGCGCCGCTCGGCCGATTGCTCGATCGCAGGGCGGCTTGAACGGCCCGTGTTCGCACCGGGCGAATACGGGTTCACTCGCCAGAGCTGTGAATGATCAAGTTGCATCTTGATTATTTGGCGCTGCCGCGCAAGATTATTCCCCGCGTTTTGATTTGGACGATTATTTTCAACCGGGGGAGTTTGTTATGGGTTTCATCAAATTTACCAAGGGCACCTCGCTGAGCGACAAGGACCGCAAGGCGCTCCAGAAGCTGTTGGGCGCCGAGAAGAAAAAGCTGCAATCCGCGCTGAAAGACGTCGACGCCAGCCTTTCGATGCTGGGCGGGGCGAAAAAGGCCAAGAAGAAAAAGTAAGACTCGTCGGCCGGGACGCCGCTCGAATCTTCGGACAACGGTCGCACGCCAGCTCGAGCTGGGGGGCTCGCACAAGCTTGCGTCCGTAAACCGTCTAGCAATCGACAAGAATCGGCCTCGGTGGACGGCTAATAGCGGTCCGCTTGGTTGATTCTTGCTCAGTTGTTTCTTCTGTCAGAGCGGGGTTTTGGCCTCCGCCTGACGTCATGGGCCCAATTGATGGCAGACGACAGAATTGAACTTTTCGTCGGACTGATCGAGACCATCGACGCGCCGGGCGTGGTCGATGCGTGCCGGCGGTTGCTCTCGGTCGACGAACGGGTGCGCGCCGACCGTTTCATGTTCGAGCGGCATCGGCGGCAGTACATTTTCGCGCACGCCTTGTTGCGCCTCGCGCTGTCGCAAGCCGCACCGAATGTCGCACCCAGCGACTGGTCCTTTTCGGCCGGCCGCTACGGGCGGCCCTTTGTCGCAGCGCCTGCGAGCTCGACCCCGCTGCATTTCAGCCTGTCCCACGCCGACGGCTGCGTCGCCTGCGTCGTATCGAGACACGAAGCCGTCGGCGTCGATGTCGAAACCGTGTCGCGGCGGGTGGCCCCGCTGTCCACCGCGCTTCGCTTCTTTGCGCCGGAAGAGGTCGAAACGCTGCGCGGACTGCCCGAGCCGGCCGCGATCGAGCGATTCTTCGACTACTGGACGCTCAAGGAGGCCTATTTGAAGGCCAGGGGCTTTGGGCTCAACCTGCCGCTCGACGCGTTCGCGATGCAGGTGTCGCGTGAGGCGATCGAGATCAGCTTCAAGCCCGATATCGCCGACGATCCCCGGGGCTGGCGATTCCAGCTGTGCTCGCCGTCGCCCTCGCATCGCCTCGCGATCGCCGACGGCTCCCGCGCGGGCCTCCCCATCAGCCGTCATGCCTGGCCGCTCCAGGAAGCGGCTGAATGACGCCGTCGCGGCTTCGCGTCTTTCCCGCCATCTCGCGCAACCGCGATCCCCGGAAGTATGTCGGCGAATTGATGCGGGTCGCGCAATTTGCCGACCGCAACGGCTTTGAGGGCATCCTGCTGTTCGAAGGCAATGATGTCTTCGTCGAGCCCTGGGCCATGGCCCAGCACATCATGGCAGAGACGACGCGAAGCTCGCCCCTGATCGCCGTCAATCCCGTCTACATGCATCCGTTCACGGCGGCGAAGTTCGTCTCGTCTTTCGCGCAGCTCTACGGCCGCAAGGTCTATCTCAACATGATCACGGGGACCGCGGTCAGTGATCTGCAGGGGCTGGGCGACGACCAGTCGCATGCCGACCGCTATGTCCGGCTCGGCGAATTCGTCGCGCTGGTGCGTCAGCTGCTGGCCAGCCCGCGCCCGGTCGATTTCGAAGGCCGGTTCTATCGCGCGAACAATCTCCAACTCCGTCCCCGGCTGCCGGAGGAGCTGATGCCGGAATTCCTGATCGCGGGACAGTCGGAGGCAGCGCAGCGCGTGGCGAAGGACACCGGCTGCATCAAGATGCAGATGCTGCCGCCCGATCTCGACCGCGGCCTCGATGCGCCCGGTATGAATTTTGGCATCTTCGCCCGCGAGAGCCGCGACGCTGCACGGCRGGCGGCGAAGAGCCGCTTCCGCGACAATCCCGACGATCGCGAGCTGCTCGCGCTCACCATGGAGAACACCGACTCCGTCTGGAAGCGGCATCTCTATGACGGCCAGAGCGGCGAGCTCCAGGACAATGGCTACTGGCTGCTGCCGTTCCTGACCTTCCAGGCCGACTGCCCCTATCTCGTCGGCAGCTACGCCGAGATCGGCGCGAAGCTGAAGGACTTTGCCGGGAAGGGCCTGACCACGATCATGCTCGACATGGTCGCCGACGAGGCTGAGATGCAGCACGTCTGCAAGGCGCTGGCTGCGAGCGGGATGTTTTGAAGGTGCGAGAGGCGAAGGCCGCTCCTCTTCTCCCTCTCCCCGTTCTTAGAGGGTTGGGGTGAGGGGCTGCTTCAGCAGAGAAGGTGCCAGTCAGACTCGCGGAGACTCCCCCTCACCCGGAATTTGCTTCGCAAATTCTGACCTCTCCCCGCAAGCGGGGAGAGGCGAAGAAACGCCAAAGGATTTTCTCAGGATCAAGCGATCGAAAGAGAAATCGTTTCGACGCGGACCACACGGCACATGAAGTTTTGCTAAGTGCTTTGGAACGATCGTAAGGAGATGGACATCGGCCCTCCGCCGCTCTTACCTATCGGTGAAACATCGAAAGAGCCGACGAATTGCGATGACCATATTCAAGGAAGCTGCCGCGGTCGGGCCAGCCGCTTTCGCTGACCGGCGTCCCGCTGCCGTTCAATTCGACTGGACCGATCGCGAGAAGGCACGGCTGGCGCGCAACTCGCGTGCGAAGACCGGAAGCTCGGCGCTGTTCATGAGCGAGACGATCGACGGGCTGAATGCCGGGGCGCATTTCCTCGACCGCCTGTCGGCGTCGGAGCAGGCGCGTGTGCATGCGGCCGGCCGCACCATCACCGTGCCGCAAGGCGAGATGGTGTTCAGCCAGGGCGACGGCCACGACGGCATCTTCATCATCCGGCGCGGGCAGGTGCGCGTCTACTATACGGCGCCGTCGGGGCGCGAGATCACGCTCGCCTATTGGACGCCCGGGCATTTCATCGGAGGTCTGGAGATCTCGGGCGGCGGCATTCACATGTGGTCCGGGATCGCCATCGAGGCCTGCGAGATCTCGGCGCTCTCGGGCCCGGCACTCGAGAAGCTGCTGACCGGCATGCCGGCCTTCGCACTGGCGCTGATCGACGGCCTCATCGCCAAGGGCAAGTGCTACTCATCGATGGCACAGATCCTCGGGACCCGGTCGGTGATCGAACGGCTGGCGCAGTTCCTGCTCACTTTGTCGGAGCTTCATGGGACTGCCGACGGCGACACCATCATCATCAACCGCAAGATCACGCATGACCAGATCGCGGCCATGGTCGGCTCGACCCGCCAGTGGG
>NZ_JBFULT010000056.1:0-22218 GCF_054049755.1 Bradyrhizobium sp. P5_C11_2 | reverse complement strand
GTTTAGCGGAGTGAGGAGAGGATGAAAACCCTTTCACCGTCATTCCGGGGCGGCTCGCAGAGCCGAACCCGGAATCTCGAGATTCCGGGTCTGGTCCTTCGGACCATCCCGGAATGACAGCGCCAGTCACCGCGCATCCGGCCTTGAATTCGACGGCAGCGGCGGAGGCGGCTTGCGGAGAGGCGGCGGCTCGCGCCAGGCGCCGGCATTGCGGCCGGCGACCAGCCAGTAGACCACACCGGCGACAATGCCGGCGCCGGTCATGATCTCCAGATGCCGCCGCACGATGCCCTCGAACTGCAAGGTATCGGAATGGAAGGGAACGAGGCCCAGATAGCAGGCCAGCCCGACAACGCCGCCGCCCGCGGCATAAGCGAGCGCGCTGCGGATGTAGAGCGCTTCGGTGATCGCGACGATCACCGCCGCCGGCACCAGCGCAAAGCCCGAGACGAAGATGAAGCCGAAGCCCAGCAGGATGTCGATCACGCCCTCATCGACAGGACCGGCGCCGAGGTCGGAGAATTCCGGAAACAGCAGCGCGCCCACGATGATCATGCCGCCGACGAAGCATGACGCGAGAAAGCCGATGAAGATCACGACGAGGCGGCTGATCAGTGCCATGACACAAACAAGCTGCTGGCCAACATCGCCGCTACGCCCACGGCCGTCATGCCCGGGACAAGCTCGGCCACGACGAAGGTGCGTTGAGCACGCATCGTCAATCCGTCATCGCCATGGCGCGCAGCGTCTGGCGTTCGCGGGCCGAGAGCTTTTCGGTCTCCGATTTGAGCTGGCCGCAGGCGGCGAGGATGTCGCGGCCGCGCGGGGTGCGCACCGGCGAGGAATAGCCGGCGTTGAAGATGTATTCGGAGAACTTTTCGATCTGGTCCCAGTCCGAGCACTCATAGGCGGTGCCGGGCCACGGATTGAACGGAATCAGGTTGATCTTGGCGTGAATGCCCTTGAGCAGCTTTACCAGCAGCTTTGCGTCATCGAGCGAATCGTTGACGCCCTTCAGCATCACATATTCGAAGGTGATGCGGCGCGCGTTCGACGCGCCGGGATAATCGCGGCAGGCCTGCAGCAGCTCCTTGATCGGATATTTGCGGTTGAGCGGCACCAGCTCGTTGCGCAACTCGTCGCGCACCGCATGCAGGGAGATCGCGAGCATGACGCCGATCTCCTCGCCGGCGCGGACGATGTTCGGCACCACGCCCGAGGTCGACAGCGTGATGCGGCGGCGGGAGATGCCGATGCCCTCATTGTCGCCGACGATCAGCAGCGCATCGCGCACCGCGTCGAAATTGTAGAGCGGCTCGCCCATGCCCATCATCACGATGTTGGTGACGCGACGCGTGCCGTCCTCGCGATCGGCCCAGTCGTTCAGGCGATCGCGCGCCACCATCACCTGTCCGACGATCTCGCCGGCGGTGAGATTGCGCACCAGGCGTTGCGTGCCGGTGTGGCAGAACGAGCAGTTCAGCGTGCAGCCGACCTGCGAGGAGACGCAGAGCGTGCCGCGATCGGTTTCGGGAATATAGACGCACTCGACCTCATGCGCCTTCTCGACATTGTCGCCGCTCGGCAGCCGCAGCAGCCATTTGCGGGTGCCGTCGTTGGAGATCTGCTCGGCCACGACCTCGGGCCGGTCGACGGTGAAATGCTGCGCGAGATCGGTGCGAATGCCCTTCGAGATCGATGTCATCTCGTCGAAATTCCGGGCGCCGCGGAAGTAGATCCAGTGCCACAATTGCTGCACGCGCATCTTGCGCTGGGCAGCAGCCACGCCGATCTCGCCGAGGCGATCGGCGAGATCTGCGCGCGACAGGCCGATGAGCGACGGCTTGGYCGGCGGCACATAGATTTCGAGCGGAGTTTTCTCCACCAGTGTTGCGTTGTGCGGCTCGGCAGTCGGTTGCATCAATAGGCCTAATTGCTTGGTCGTTCCGGGGCGATGCGCAGCATCGAACCCGGAACCTCGAGATTCCGGGTCTGGTCCTTCGGACCATCCCGGAATGACGGAAAACTTGGAACCGCCCCTATATAGCAACCGGAACACCCGATTGCGACCGTGGCTGTTGCCTAGGCTTAAAGGCTTAAGCCTGCAGGCTCAACGCCTGCAATCCTGCGAGATCCGGTCGAGCGCCTGGGCGAGACCCTTCAGCGAAAACGTGTCGGTGGTCTCCGTCCCCTTGGCCGAGACGCCCTTGACCACGAGATCGGCGGATTTGCGCATGGCCTCGACCATCCGCTCCTCCTCGGCCGCGTTCTTGATCCAGAGGYCGTCGCCCTGCGTGTACATGGCGTAGGCGGCGCCGCCGACCTCGGCCGATGATTCCGAGCCCGGCTTCAGGGCGTAGCCGATCATGACCGAGACTTCGTTGTTCACCTTTTCCGACGGCCGGGTCGAGACGAAGGCGTAGGCGGGGTCGCGCGGCCGGTTCGGCGGGTTGGTTTTCGACGATGATGGCTTGGCCAGCGCGAAGCAGACTTTCTTGCCATTGGGGGTCGCCGAATAGGCGCCCCAGGTGCCGAACTGGCCGATCAGGGTCGGCTCCGCGCCGCCCGCAACCGCCGCGGGAGCGGCCACCGGTTTGCTCTCGGGCTTGGCCGCCGCCTTCGCGGCCGGAGCGGCTGGCTTTGCCGCCGGCTTCGGCGCCGGTTGCGCTGTCTGCGCCCGCGCGAGATCGGCGATCCCGCACGTCATCATGCCGATCATCAAAACTAAAGATAGCACCCGCCACATGCTGAAGTGGTTCCCTCAATATTGTGACTGGAAGATGGCCCGGCCGCGTTTTGTCCCCGGCGAGGAATAACCGGGAAAGTCCAATTTGGGAAGGCAGTTAGCGGAAGTGGAGGCGTCTAGGCTTTGGATCGCGCGGCGCGCTGGTCGGCCCATTGCGCTTCGGTCCAGCCGAGCAGGTCCTCGGCCCCGGAACTGCGCAAATGCGCGCCGCCGTCGATCACCACCATCTCACCATTGATGTAGCCGGCGCGGTCCGAAACCAGGAAGCTGGCGAGATCGGCGAGTTCCCCGTGCTCACCGGTGCGCTGAAGCGGATTACGCGCGGTCCAGCCTTCATCGCGGCCTTCGGGGCGGAGTTGCCCGGAGGCGCCGGCGGTCGGGAATGGGCCCGGCGCGATCGCGACGGTGCGGATGCCTTTCGGGCCCCACTCCACCGCAAGACTTTTGGTCATCGCCAGCACCGCCGACTTCGCCATCGCCGAGGGAACGGTGAAGGCGCGGCCGGTGATGGTCGAGGTCGAGAGGATCGAGAGCACGACGCCGCCGTGCTGGCCCTCGATCCAGCGCTTGCCGGCCGCAAGCGTGCAGTACATCGCACCATGCAGCGTCGGCGCGAGAATCGCGTCCGCTGCGCGGAACGACAGATGCTCGCTCTGCGCGATGAAGGTCGCGGCGGCGTTGTTGACGAGGATATCGAGCGGCGCCTCGCGCCAGATCGCGTCCATCATGCTCTCGACGGCGGCGCCCTCGCGGATGTCGCAAGCGATCGTGGTGACCTTGCCGCCGGTCTCTTCGCGCATCTCCGTGGCGGTTGCTTCCAGCCGATCGAGCTTGCGGCCGCAGATCACGAGCTCGGCGCCAAGCGAGAGGAAGCGCCGCCCCATCGCGGCGCCGAGGCCCGAGCCGCCGCCGGTGACGAGGATGCGCTTGTTCCTGAGCAGGCTCGTTTCAAACATCGTTTGAATCCTCTCGTCGCAATTCGCGTTGTTGCGCGGAGGATAACATCGTCATTGCGAGCGTAGCGAAGCAATCCAGTGTTCGCGCCACGGAATTAGCTGGGGCTCTCTTATGCAGAAACCGGATTGTGGCCTGTGCCTAAATCCGGCAAAACCAGCCAAACTATAACTCTGCCTCGAAACGCTCAGGTGCCGCCATGAAAGCCATCCTCTGTTCGCAATATTGTCAGCCCGACGACCTCGTGCTCGCGGACGTGCCTGATCCGGTGGCAGGGCCCGGCGAGGCGGTGATCGCGATCAAGGCGGCCGCGCTGAACTTCTTCGACATCCTGATGATCCAGGGCAAATACCAGATCAAGCCGCCGTTCCCGTTCTCGCCGGCCGCCGAAGTCGCGGGTGTGATCGAGAGTATCGGCCCCGGCGTCACCGATCTGAAGGTCGGCGACCGCGTCGTCGCCTCCTGCGGCCACAACGGTGCGCGCGAGAAGATCGCGCTGCCGGCAGCATCGATCGTGAATATCCCCGACAATCTCGACTATGATCGCGCCGCCGGCATCATCATCATCTACGGCACCGCGCTGCATGCGCTGGAAGACCGCGCGAGCCCGAAGCCGGGCGAGACGCTCGCCGTGCTCGGTGCGGCCGGCGGCACGGGCCTCGCCGCTTGCGAACTCGGCAAGCTGATGGGTCTGAAGGTGATCGCCTGCGCCTCGTCGGACGAGAAGCTCGAATTCGCCAAAGCCCATGGCGCGGAGCTCACGCTGAACTACGGCAAGGACGATTTGAAGGAAGGGCTGCGCAAGCTCACCGGCGGCAAGGGCGTCGACATCATCTTCGATCCCGTCGGTGGCGCGTATGCCGAGCAGGCGCTGCGCTCGATCGCCTGGGAAGGCCGCTTCCTGGTGATCGGCTTTGCCGCCGGCGACATCCCGAAAATGCCGCTGAACCTCGCGCTGCTGAAAGGCTGCGACATCCGCGGCGTGTTCTGGGGCGCCTGGACCCGGCTCAATCCGGCGAAGAACCGCGCCAATCTCGAAAAGCTCGTGAAGTGGACGGCGGAAGGAAAAATCTCCTCGCACGTCGATCGTACCTTCCCGCTGGCGCAAACGGCGGACGCGCTGAAGGTGCTCGCGGGGCGTCAGGCCATGGGCAAGGTGATCTTGCATCCGTGAGGATGCGCCGGCCGTCAGCGCACGCGAAATTCAAGACCGCCAAAACTTCTTCTCCGGGTCGTCCTGGCGAAAGCCAGGACCCATACCGCGGAACCTATCGATTGTGCTTGGTCGCTGTACCAAACAACGAGTCTTCGCMAAACTATGGCCTGGGGTAATGGGTCCTGGCTTTCGCCAGGACGACGTTGCGGATGCATTGTTGCGCCGCCTCATCCGCGCTGCAGCATGGTAGAACGTCCTCAACCATCATCGTCGAAATTGTGGTGCATTCCCCCGCCTCGCCGCAATCAAACCCAAATCTCTCCCGATTCGCGCAAACGGCGGTCGTTTTTTGGGCTGATTCAAACGGCGATTTACCGGCTCCAGTTTGCGGGGAACTTCTGGACAATAACAAAAAGACTGAAGCCGGGATTGCCCCTGCGTTGCGTCAGTTATGGGGAGCATCACCATGGAGACGACGGGGTACCGTCCGTCCAGGGAATCGAGGGCGTTCGATTCCGATCAAGCTGCATCACATCCGCCCGTCGCGTCCTATATCCGTGCGCGCGCCGCACGGGTCGATCTGTCACCGGACGATCCAATTCCACTGTTCCTGTCCGATCCGCTCGGTGCGCCGGACCCAGGCGAATTCACGCCGCCGGAGTTGCGCCCCCGGGTCAGAACCGTCCCGCGCGTTCTGGCGGGCGTTCTCGCAGCCGTTCTGGTGGCATCCACCCTGGCCATTCTGGCCGCGCTGTTTCAGTCCGACCTTCGCGGCATCTTCGCCGCCGATGCCGGTGGCTTGGCGGGCGTCGTGCTCGACCAGGCCATAGCATCGACCAACATGGCGCCGGCCAACGCGCCGGCGGTACCGCAGACCCCGGGCAAGGATCCGGCGCGCGTGACCGGCACAAGGCTGGCGAGCGCTGACGCGCAGGATCTCCGTGCACCGTCGACGCCGAGCCGCGAAGCGATCGCGAGCGCCTATCAGACCGCGCTGCAGGCCCAAGGACCTGTACAAGGACCTGTACAAGCACCCGTGCAGGCGCCCGTGCCTGTCGCGGCGCAGCCTCCGCCCCCTCCGCCCGCCAAGACGCTCGAGAAGACACTCGACGCCGACACGCTGGCCGGGCTGATGGCGCGCGCGAAGAGCCTGCTCACGGTCGGCGATATCGTTGCGGCGCGCCTGCTGCTCGAACGCGCAGCCAATGCACGGGATGCGACGGCCGCCCATCTGCTGGCGCAGACCTATGACCCGGCCGTATTGGGCACCAGCGACGCGCGGCGCATCGCCGCCGACGTGACCGCCGCGCGCGACTGGTATCAAAAGGCCGCGGCACTCGGATCGGCGGAGGCGCGCCAGCGCCTCGCCCAGTTTCAGAACTAGAACGCTTCAGAGGACATCATGCGTAACGCTTTGAAAATGGCGCTTGCCGCCGTCATGACGATCTGTGYCTTCGCGGCCCGCGCCGACCAGACCGAATACGATCCGGCCAAGGTCTCGGACGGCCTGAAGGCCATCTTCCAGTTCGGCTCGACCTCGACCAAGCAGTCGCTGAACGCCAACACCGTCACGCTGATCACCGGCACGATCGGCGGCACCTATGTGCAATTCGGCGCCGACCTCGCCTCCGTGCTCGACGACGGCAACAAGATCCGCGTGCTGCCGATCGTCGGCCGCGGCTCGGTGCAGAGCGTCGCCGACATCCTGTTCCTGCAAGGCGTCGATCTCGGCGTCGTGCGGGCCGATACGCTCGACTATCTTGAACGCAAGGGTTTTGCCAAGGACATCAAGCGGCAGTTCACCTATGTGACCAAGCTCTACAACGAAGAGATGCAGGTGATCGCGCCGAAATCGGTCGCGACATTGAAAGATCTCGAAGGCAAGACGGTGAGCGTGGACCTGCCGAACGGCGGCACCTTCGTCACCGCCCTCACCGTGTTCGAACGGCTCGGGATCAAGGCGAAATTCGTCTATGTCGAGCAGCGTATCGCGATGGAGAAGCTGAAGGCCGGCGAGATCGACGCCGTCATCGTGGTCGGCGGCAAGCCGTACAAGTCGGTCTCGACCTTCGGCAATGACGGCCGCTTCCATCTTGCGAAGGTCGACTATGCCAAGCCGCTCCAGAGCGACTACCTGCCGGCGACGCTGACGCCGAAGGACTATCCGAACCTGATCAAGGACGGCGAGAGCGTGGACACGATCGCGGTGCCCGCGGTGCTTGCGGCCTACAACTGGGCGCCGAACACCGAGCGCTATCGCAAGCTCGCGCTGTTCGTGGACGCGTTCTTCACGAAATTCCCCGCGCTGCAGAACCCGCCCTTCCATCCCAAGTGGAAGGAGGTCTCGCTCGCGGCGCCCCTGTCCGGCTGGAACAGGTTGCCGGTGGCGCAGCAATGGCTCGACAAGCACGGCGTCGAGCCGGTGACGCAGCAGCGCTTCGAGGCGTTCCTGAAGCAGAACGCCGCGGGCGCGAAAGTGTCCGACGCGGACAAGGAAACGCTGTTCAGGCAATTCCAGGCCTGGGACGCGGAGAAGGCGCGGGCGCAGGCGGAGAAGAAGTAGCGAGCAGCCATCCACACGCTCGCTGTCATCGCCCGGTTTGACCGGGCGATCCAGTACTCCATGACGCCAGTGATTGAATCGAGAGGCCGCGGCGTACTGGATTCCCCGCCGGAGCCTGTCATCGGGCTCGCCGAAGGCGAGACCCGGTGGCGGGGAATGACAGCGGAGTGTGTGACGCCACGCTACTGCGCGGCTTCGGCTTCCGCCTCATCCACGCCGCGCTTCAGCGCGGTGCGGGCGGCTTCGCGGTGCTCGGTCGTGATGTGGCTGRCAACCATGCGAATGGCGGTGGCGAGCACGGCGGCGTCGTCGGTGAAGCCGAGGATCGGCATCACGTCGGGAACGAAATCGAACGGCAGGATGAAATAGGCGATGGCACCGAGCAGCGACGCCTGGACGTGGCGCGGCGTCTGCCTGTCGAAGGCGCAGTAATAGGCGGCGAGCAGATCTTCCGCGAACGGCAGTTGCGCGGCGACACGCTTCAGCTTGCGCCAGAAGCGGCGTCGCACGCTCTCGCGATCTTCCGCCAGCCGATCGGCCGGCTCGAAGCCGACACTGTGTTCGGCGGCCATGCTTCCAAACTCCCGGTTCAGCCCGGCGCGGCGGAACGCCGCATCCGGTGCTGATCACAAGATGGGGATGCGGCCCCTGCCTGCAAGATGTCAGCCCGGTGTAAGCTTGGCGATGGCGTTCATCGCCTTGGCGAGCTCGATGTCGAGCGCCGTGACGCCGCCRGCGTCATGGGTCGAAAGCACCACCTCGACGGTCTTGTAGACATTGCGCCATTCGGGGTGGTGATCCATCTTCTCGGCGACCAGCGCGGCGCGGGTCATGAAGCCGAAGGCCTCGTTGAAATCCTTGAAGACAAAGGTCTTCCCGATGGCGTCGCGGCCCGAAACCTCGGTCCAGCCCGGTATTCCGCCCAGCGCCTGCTTGCGCGCCTCCATCGTCAGCCGTTCTGCCATGATCGTCTCCGTGCTTCAGGGGAACTTTACCCTAACACCGTGCTTACGCCCGGGTTCATGCGGGATTTGCCCCATCCGCTAACCATGACGGAGATGTAACCCCGCCGGACAAGAAATTTGCTACAATTGCGGGCGTAAATCGCCGGCCAAGATGAAACTGAGCCTCAAGCGCCTGTTTGGGAGATCGATGACCGGGGGATTGGACCTGGCCGAAGCGCCCACTCCGCCTTCGCCGCGATCCGCGGCGCGGAAGACCGCGCTCGTGACTCTCGCGCTCGTGCTCGCGATCGTCGGCGCGCTTGTCGGCGGCTACTACTTTGCCATGCGGCCGGTGATGCTGAAGATCGCGGTCGGCCCCGCCAACAGCGATGACGTCAAGGTCGTGCAGGCGCTGGCCCAGGCCTTCGCACAGAACAAGAGCTATGTGCGGCTGCGTCCGGTCCAGACCGACGGCGCCACCGCCAGCGCCGAGGCTCTCGCAGAGGGCAAGGCCGATCTCGCCATCGTGCGCGGCGATCTCGACGTGCCGAAGAATGCGCAAGCGGTTGCGACCCTGCGCAAGAACGTCGTGGTGCTGTGGTCCGTCCCCGGCAAGGGTAAGAAGAAGGGCGCGAAGATCACCAAGATCGCGCAGCTCGCCGGCCATCGCGTCGGCGTGGTCGGCCGCACGCAGGCCAACGTCAACCTGCTCAAGGTGATCCTCCAGCAATACGGCGTCGATCCCGCCAAGGTCGAGATCATACAATTCCCGGCCAATGAGGCCGCCGAGGCAATCAAGGCCCAGAAGGTCGATGCCTATCTCGCGGCCGGCCCCGTCAACAGCAAGATCACGTCGGATGCGATCGCCGCTTCCGCCAAGGATTTCGGCACGCCAACGTTCCTCGCCATCGATTCGGCGGATGCGATCGCGCAGAACCATCCCGTCTATGAAGCGTCTGAGATCCCCGCGGGCACGTATGGCGGCTCGCCCGACCGTCCCGACGACGAGGTCAAGACGATCAGCTTCTCCCATCACATCGTGGCACGCAAAGGCCTGTCGGAGACCACCGTCGCGGCGTTCACGCGGCAGCTCTTCGCCGTGCGCCAGCAGCTGGTGACGGAATTCCCGCTCGCCGCCAAGATCGAAACGCCCGATACCGACAAGGATGCCGTGATCCCCGTGCATCCGGGTGCCGCCGCCTTCGTCGACGGCGAGGAAAAGACCTTCCTCGACAAATACAGCGACTACATCTGGTGGAGCCTGATGGGGCTCTCGGCCATGGGCTCGATCGGCGCGTGGTTCGCGGGCTATCTGAAGAAGGACGAGCGCGACAACAACAGCCATCTGCGCGAGCGGCTTTTCGACATGATCGCGGCGGCACGCAAGAGCGAGACGACCGAAGAGCTCGACCAGATGCAGACCGAGGCCGACGAGATCCTGCGCGACACGCTGCGCTGCTACGATCACGGCGCCATCGAGGAAGGTGCACTCACCGCCTTCAACATCGTGCTCGACCAGTTCCACGTCGCGGTCGCCGACCGCAAGGCGGTGCTGTTCAGCATGCCGCAGAACCTGCAGCGCGCCGGTGCGCAATTCAGGGCCGCCGGCAACGCCTGAGCGCTTGCGCGCGTAATCGCTGCGTCACATTGTCACAATATAGCTTCGACCGTCATTCCGGGGCGATGCGTCAGCATCGAACCCGGAATCTCGAAATTTCGGATCTGGTCCCTCAGACCATCCCGGAATGATGGCGCAAGATGCGCGCAAGACAGCCAACTAGCGAACCCGCCATGAAGATCAAAGTCTCCCGCCGCCGCTTCCTCACCACCAGCGCCGGTGCGCTCGGCGCGATCGCGATGCCTCATCTCTCGCGCGCGGCCGACCGGCCGGCCGTCACCCATGGCGTGCAGTCCGGCGACGTCACCGTCGACGGCGGCGTGGTCTGGGCGCGCGCCGACCGGCCCGCGCAGATGCTGGTCGAGGTGGCGACGACGGAATCGTTCAAGGGCGCGCGGGCGCTGCCGCCGATCGCGGCGCTGCCGGAAAGCGACTTCACCGCAAAGATGCTGCTCGAGAATCTTCCCAGTGGCCAGGACATCTTCTACCGCGTCCGCTTCCGCGATCTCTCGCATACCGCGATCGAGGGCGAGCCCGTGACCGGCCGCTTCCGCACCGCGCCGGCCGACCGCGGCGACGTCAGCTTCGTCTGGGGCGGCGATGTCGCGGGACAAGGCTGGGGCATCAATCCCGACGACGGCGGCATGTTCACCTTCTCGGCGATGCGCAAGCACCGTCCGGATTTCTTCCTGCATTCCGGCGACACGATCTATGCCGACGGCCCGATTGCATCCGAGGTGAAACTCCCCGACGGCAAGATCTGGAAGAACGTCACGATCCCGGAGAAGGCCAAGGTCGCCGAGACGCTCGACGAGTACCGCGCCGCGCACAAATACAATCTCACCGACGACAATCTCCGCGCCTTCAATGCCGAGGTGCCGATCTTCGTGCAGTGGGACGATCACGAGGTGACCAACAACTGGTCGCTGTCGAAGGAGCTGCCGGCGTCCTACAAGGTGCGCGACATCACGCTGCTCGCGGCCCGCGCGGGCCGCGCGTTTCACGAGATGTATCCGATGCGCGAAAGCATCGTCGAGTCCGGCCGGGTCTATCGCCAGATCTCCCACGGCCCGCATCTCGACGTGTTCGTGCTCGACGAACGCAGCTATCGCGGCCCGAACGGCGCCAATCTGGAAACCGAATACGGCCCCGGCAGCTACTTCCTCGGTCCGGACCAGATCGCGTGGCTCAAGCGCGGCCTGCTCAATTCGCGCGCGACCTGGAAGGTGATCGCCTCCGACATGCCGCTCAGCTTGATCGTATCAGACACGCCGAAAGGCGGCTCGGAAGCTATTGCGCAAGGCGACGGGCCGGTGCGAGGCCGCGAATTCGAGATCGCCGACATCCTGCGCTTCATCAAGATGGCGCCGATCAGCAACACGGTGTGGCTGACGGCGGACGTGCACTACGCCGCCGCGCATTACTACGACCCGAACAAGGCACAGTTCCAGGACTTCGAGCCGTTCTGGGAATTCGTGTCGGGTCCGCTGCACGCGGGCACTTTCGGTCCGAACGCGCTCGACAACACCTTTGGGCCGGAGGTGCGCTTCGTCAAGGCGCCGGGGAAAGACAACCAGAACCTGCCGCCCTCCGCCGGCATGCAGTTCTTCGGTCACGTCAAGATCGACGGCGCCTCGGGCCAGATGACCGTGACCCTGCGCGACCGCGCCGACGTTGCGCTGTGGTCGACCACGCTCGATCCCAGGCTCGCTTGAGCGGCATCAGCCGCCGCGCGACCGTAGCGCGGCCTCGAGCGCGTCGCTCGAGCATGGCTTTTGCAGACGCGGCCGGTTGACGAATTCGGGCGCGATCCGTGTCTCGGCGCCGTAGCCGGTGACGAAGACGAAGGGAATTTGCAGCGCCGCCAGCCGTTCGGCGACCGCAAAGCTTTTCTCGCGACTGAGCTCGACGTCGAGCAGCGCGAAGTCGGGTGCGCGTGCTGTGATCGCGGCCAGCGCCTGCGCCACCGAGCCCACCGTGCGCACGCTCTTCACACCAAATCCGAGCAGGCGATCCTCGAAGTCGATCGCGATGATCGGATCGTCCTCGACGATCAGGACGTCGGCAGGGCAATCGGAGCCGTCGGGTAAAGCGGGGGCCATGATCTCGTTTTGAAGCATGAGGGTTTTCCGGTCGGGACAGCCGCGCCGCGATGCCTGCGCCCAGCGCGGAGGGTTCCCGGAACGAAACCCACCACATCGCCGTTCTCCAGTCTGTCCACTTGTGCACACAGGGTCTGGACGGAACTCGCTAATGTGGGGGGCGGATGAGGAGTTCACGATGGACGTGCGTACCAGCAAGGCCACCGAGGTCGACAGCCGGCCGGCCAACAATCTGCTGCGGCGCTTGAGCCAGGCGGACTACGCGCTGCTTGCGCCCCACGTCATGGTCGAAAACACCGCGGCGAACGAACTGCTCTACAATCCCGGCGACAACGTCCAGGTGGTCCACTTTCCCTGCGGGCCTGCGCTTGCGACCTTTCTCGTTCCCAACGAGGACGGCCGCGACGTCGAGAYCATCCTGGTCGGCCGCGAAGGCGCGGTGGGCGGCATCGTCAGCGAGGGATTCTTGCCGGCCTATACCCGCATCTGCGTGAAGTTCGGCGGGCCGTTCGCGCGCATTCACGTCGGCAAGCTGGAAGCGGCCAAGCAGCGTTCGGTCTCGTTAAGGCACGTTTTCGTGCGTTATGCCGATTGCATGCTGGCGCAGATCTTCCAGTCGACCGCCTGCAACGCCATCCACTCGATCGAGCAGCGCACAGCCAAATGGATTTTGGCGGCGATGGAGCGGACCGGTGACGAGAGCAGCGTGCCGCTGACGCATGAGCAGCTCGCGACATTGCTCGGCGTCGGCCGCAGTTATGCGAGCCGCGTGCTGCAATCGTTCAAGGCGGAGGGCGTCCTCGAAACGCGGCGCGGCTCGATCCTGGTCCGCAACCGCGACGGCCTGCGGCAACGCGCCTGCCTCTGCAATGACGCCGTGAAGATGCACTTCGAGGAGGTATTGCGGGGGGTCTATCCGACCGAGGACGCGGACCTCAGCTCGGCGCAAGGCTGATCTGGCGGTCATTTTGCAGCCCGGCCGGGGGCGGCGCCCCCGATAAGCCCTGGATCGGCCCTAAGCCCCGGGAATTCCCGGACAAAATTCAGTCAACCAACCGCGAAAGAACGCATTGTTTTTTGGCGGTTTTTGCTTATATTGCGCCGCAAACGCGTAGGGTGCCCGGTCGATATGGCCGGGCTTCCTTTTTGGGCGTAGCAGGCCCCGTTTTCCACGTTTCCAGCGTTGTCTGTGAAGAGGTCCCGGCTTGACCGGCGAGATCGCGCTTAACCCATTGTCCGACCGCAAAGAAGCTCACTCATGAATCTCCGCAACGTCGCCATCATCGCCCACGTCGACCACGGCAAGACGACCCTGGTCGACAAACTCCTCCAGCAGTCCGGCACGTTCCGCGAGAACCAGAAGGTGACCGATCGCGCCATGGACTCCAACGACCTGGAGCGTGAGCGCGGCATCACCATTCTGGCCAAGGCGGCCTCGGTGCAGTGGAAGGACACCCGCGTCAACATCGTCGACACCCCCGGCCACGCCGATTTCGGCGGCGAGGTCGAGCGCATCCTCAACATGGTGGACGGCGCGCTGGTGCTGGTCGACGCCGCCGAAGGCCCGCTGCCGCAGACCAAGTTCGTGGTCTCGAAGGCGCTCAAGGTCGGCCTCAAGCCGATCGTCGTCATCAACAAGGTCGACCGCCCCGACGCGCGCCCGACCGAAGTCATCAACGAGGTGTTCGACCTGTTCGCGGCGCTCGATGCCAGCGAGGAGCAGCTCGACTTCCCGATCCTCTACGGGTCGGCCAAGCAGGGCTGGATGGCCGAGAGCCCCGAGGGTCCGCAGGACAAGGGCATGGAGCCGCTGTTCGACCTGATCCTGCGCCACGTCGCGCCGCCCACGGTCGAGGAGGGCCCGTTCCGGATGATCGGCACCATCCTGGAGGCCAACCCCTATCTCGGCCGCATCATCACCGGCCGCATCTCCTCCGGCGTGCTCAAGCCGAACCAGCAGGTCAAGGTGCTGCATGCCGACGGCAAGCTGGTCGAGACCGGGCGTATCACCAAGATTCTCGCGTTCCGCGGTCTCGAGCGCACGCCGCTCGAGGAAGCCGAAGCCGGTGACATCGTCGCCATCGCGGGCCTGACCAAGGGTACGGTCGCCGACACCTTCTGCGATCCGAGCGTCGAGGTGCCGCTGCCGGCACAGCCGATCGACCCGCCGACCGTGTCGATGTCGTTCATCGTCAACAACTCCCCGCTCGCCGGCACTGAAGGCGACAAGGTGACGAGCCGCATGATCCGCGACCGTCTGCTGCGCGAAGCCGAAGGCAACGTCGCGCTGCGCGTCGTCGAAGCCGCCGACAAGGACGCGATGGAAGTCTCGGGCCGCGGCGAATTGCAGCTCGCGATCCTGATCGAGACCATGCGCCGCGAGGGCTTCGAGCTCTCGGTGTCGCGCCCGCGCGTCGTGTACCAGAAGGACGAAGCCACCGGCGCCGCCATGGAGCCGATCGAGGAAGTCGTGATCGACGTCGACGAGGAGCATTCCGGCGTCGTCGTGCAGAAGATGAGCGAGCGCAAGTCCGAGCTGGTCGAGATGAAGCCGTCCGGCGGCAACCGCCTGCGCCTGGTGTTCTACGCGCCGACCCGCGGCCTGATCGGCTATCAGGGCGAACTGCTCACCGACACCCGCGGCACCGCGATCATGAACCGCCTGTTCCACGGCTACGCGCCGTACAAGGGCGAGATCCAGGGCCGCCGCAACGGCGTGCTGATCTCCAACGACCAGGGCGAGGCCGTGGCCTACGCCATGTTCAAGCTGGAGGATCGCGGCCCGATGATGATCGAGCCGGGCTGGAAGGTCTACAAGGGCATGATCGTCGGCGAGCACACCCGCGACAACGATCTCGAGATCAACGTGCTCAAGGGCAAGCAGCTCACCAACATCCGCACCACCTCGAAGGACGAAGCGGTGCGCCTGACCCCGCCGATCCGCATGACCCTGGAAAAGGCGCTGGCCTATATCGAGGACGACGAGCTCGTCGAGGTCACGCCGAAGTCGATCCGCCTGCGCAAGAAGCACCTCGACCCGAACGAGCGCAAGCGCGCGGAGAAGTCCAAGGAAGCCGTGGCGTAAGCCGCGCCGTCAACATGGTCATGCCCCTGGCTTTGCGGGGCATGACCGAAACAGGCGGGTGCACGATTGGCCTCGCCATGACGAGGCTGACGAGCTTTTCTACTTCAAGGCCTTGTCCAGCTGCGGCAGCAGCACCGTTCGCAAATTATCCGGCGTGATCGGCCCCACCAGCTTGTAGACGATGGTGCCGTCGCGTCCGACCACGAACGTCTCGGGCACGCCGTACACTCCCCACTCGATCGAGGCGCGGCCATTGGCGTCGGTGCCGACGCGGCCGAACGGATTGCCGTAGCGGCCGAGGAAGCGCCGCGCGTTGTCCGCTGCATCCTTGTAGTTGATGCCGATGATCTGGAAGCGCTTGTCTTTGGCCAGTTCGGTCAGGAGCGGCGCCTCGTCGTGACAGGGCACGCACCAGGACGCCCAGACATTGACCAGGCTGACCTTGCCCATGAACGCCGCCGGATCGAGGCCCGGCACCTGCGCGCCGTTGTCCTGCAATCCATCGAGCGGCGGCAGCATGGTCTGCGGCGCCGGCCGGCCGATCAGCGCGGAGGGGATGCGCGAGGGATCGCCGCTGCCGAGCCGGAACCAGAACAGCAGCGCAAGGACGATGAAGGCGATCAGCGGCAGCACCATCAGGAAGGTGCGTCGCTGCGGCGTCGCGGGGGTCGATTGATCGCTCATGACATATCCGTCGCGCTGCGGCCCGAGCGGCGGGTGATGCCGCTGCGATCGAGCTCGCGCAGGCGCCGGGTCTGGCTGCGGTGGTCGAGCACGATCCAGCCGATCAGGATCGCCACCACGATGGCCACGGCGGCATAGGACGACACGATGAAGGACGCGTAGGGGCCGAGTGACATCATCATGCGGCCCCAGCTTCCTTCGACGCGCCGTCGTCACGCGAGCCGGCGCCCATTTCGCTCGAAAACGCGATGCGGCTCGCCTGCATCATCTGAAGCGAGCGGACACGGCGGCGCAGGATCTCGTTGCGCATCGCCGCCAGATGCAGCGTGACGAACAGCAGCGTGAACGCGATCGCCATCACGAGAAGTGGGATAAGAAAAGAACGGTCGAGCGAGGAGCCGCCCATGCGCATCACCGAGGCCGGCTGGTGCAGCGTGTTCCACCAGTCGACCGAGAACTTGATGATGGGCAGGTTGATCGCGCCGACCAGGGTCAGCACCGCCGCGGCGCGCGCCGCGCGCGAGGGATCGTCGACCGCGCGCCACAGCGCCATCAGGCCGAGATACATCAGGAACAGGATCAGCACCGAGGTCAGCCGCGCATCCCATTCCCAATAGGTGCCCCACATCGGCCGGCCCCACAGCGATCCCGTGAGCAGCGCGAGGAAGGTGAAGGCGGCGCCGATCGGTGCGGCCGCTTTCGCGGCGACGTCGGCGAGCGGATGCCGCCACACCAGCGTGCCGAGCGAGGCGATGCTCATCACGCCCCACACGAACATCGACAGCCAGGCATTGGGCACGTGGATGAACATGATCTTCACGGTCGCGCCCTGCTGATAGTCGTCGGGCGCGGTGGCGGACTGATAGAGGCCAATGGCGAGCAGGACGATTGTCGCGGCCGCAAGCCACGGCAACAGCCGCGCTGTCAGCGCAAGGAACCGCGTCGGATTGGCGAGATCGGTCAGCGTCATGGTATCCTGATAATCACCGGTGACTGCTCACGCAATCAGCACGAAAGGGCGCAGCGAAAATTGATCGGGGTCAAGCTCAATCAAGGCCGTGCCTCAGGCTTGCCGCCGCCGCGAAGGGACCGACCACGAGGCTGACCAGCGACAGCGCGCAGAGGATCGAGAACGGCGCGCCAAATGACAACGGTCCTGTGATTGCGGCTTGCGAAGCTGCAACGCCGAAGATCAGCACGGGAATTGACAGCGGCAGCACCAGAACCGCCATCAACAGCCCGCCGCGATGCAGCGTCACCGCCAGCGCGGCGCCGATCATGCCGGTGAAGGTCAGGGCCGGGGTGCCCGCGAGCAGCGTCAGCGCCACCGCGCCGGTTGCGACCATGTCCAGGTTGAGCAGCAGGCCCAGCACCGGTGTTGCGACGATCAGCGGCAGGCCCGCAGCCAGCCAATGCGCCAGCGCCTTGGCGGCACAGGCCAGTTCCAACGGCGTCCGGCTCATCGTGATCAGGTCGAGCGAGCCGTCCTCATGGTCGGCCATGAACAGCCGGTCCAGCGTGAGCAGGCTCGCCAGCAGCGCGCCCAGCCACAGGATCGCCGGCCCCAGCCGCGCCAGCAGYGCCAGGTCCGGGCCGAMCGCGAACGGCATCAGCACCACGACGGTCAGGAAGAACAGCACGCCAATGAGCGCCCCGCCGCCGACGCGGACCGCGATCCGGATGTCCCGGCGAATGAGGGCGGCGAGGGCGGTCATGGGGGGCTCCCATCAAGCCCCAAGGGCGGTGCGCTCCCTCCCCCGCTTGCGGGGGAGGGTTGGGGAGAGGGTGTCTCGACAAAGAAGACTCCCCCAGAGGAAAGAACCCTCACCCGGCGCTGCGCGCCGACCTCTCCCGCAAGCGGGAGAGGCGAGGGAGCCCGGAGCGCCCCCTCCCCTGCGTCCGCCTTCGCCCAGGCTTCAGCGGGGGAGGGAACGGATGGTGCGGGGCCCGGCCGCTTGGAAAGCTGAGGGTCGTGCCGTCTCATGCCGCACCCCCGATCCGCAGCTCGCGCGCCTCGATCCCCAGCGGCGCGTGGGTGGCGGCGATGATCAGGCCACCGCTGGCGAGGTGGTCGCGCATCAGGCCGCCGAACATGTCCTGGCCGGCGACGTCCAGCGCCGTGGTCGGCTCGTCCAGCAGCCAGACCGGGCGGCGGACCGTGAGCAGGCGGGCCAGCGACAGCCGGCGGCGCTGGCCGGCCGACAGGAAGGCGGCGGGCAGATGGGCGGCGTGGTCGAGGCCAACGGCGGCGAGGCTGTCGGCCGCGTCAAACCGCTCTCCGCCCAGGAAATCAGCCCAGAATGACACATTTTCCGCCACGCTCAGCGCCGGCTTCAGGGCGTCGCGATGGCCGAGATAGTGGCACTGCTCGGCAAGCGTCAGCTCGCCGTCGCCCCCCGCCAGCGCAATCGTTCCGCCGGCCGGAATGAGCAGCCCCGCGATCAGCCGCAGCAGCGACGTCTTGCCCGATCCGTTGCGGCCCACGACCGCCACCGCTTCGCCGGACGTTGCCTCGAAATCGAGCCCGGCAAAGACCTTGCGGCCGCCGCGTACGCAGATGACGCCGCTGCCGGAGAGCCGCATCTCGCCGCGCGTCGAAGCCCTCAACGGAGCCACCAGGAGAACCCTAAGTAAATCTTGGGGTAGCGCATCAGAATTTTTGGCTCGCGAATTGCTGCGGTACGATTGTGGCTGTGGCGGCGCGGTTAGAAAGCTTCTATAAGCCCGGAACTACTTGATGCAGCAACTCAACCTGCCCCTGCAAGCGACCCAGCCGGACTCGCTGACGGTGTTAAAATACCCCTTGCCGGGTATAACTAACAATTGGGATTTCCTTTCATGACCTCGCTCGACAGCTTCAAATGCAAAAAGACCCTCAAGGTCGGCGCCAAGACCTATGTGTATTACAGCCTGCCCACGGCGGAAAAGAACGGTCTGAAGGGAATTTCCAAGCTTCCCTATTCGATGAAGGTCCTGCTCGAGAACCTGCTGCGCAACGAGGACGGCCGCTCGGTCAAGAAGGCGGACATCGTCGCGGTGTCCAAATGGCTGCGCAAGAAGTCGCTCGAGCATGAGATCGCGTTCCGTCCCGCCCGCGTCCTGATGCAGGACTTCACCGGCGTGCCCGCGGTGGTCGATCTCGCCGCGATGCGCAACGCCATGCAGAAGCTCGGCGGCGATGCCGAGAAGATCAATCCGCTGGTGCCGGTCGATCTCGTCATCGACCACTCCGTGATCGTGAACTTCTTCGGCGACAACAAGGCCTTCGCCAAGAACGTCACCGAGGAATACAAGCAGAACCAGGAGCGCTACGAGTTCCTGAAGTGGGGTCAGGCGGCGTTCTCGAACTTCTCCGTCGTGCCGCCCGGCACCGGCATCTGCCACCAGGTCAATCTCGAATATCTCTCCCAGACGGTCTGGACCAAAAAGGAGAAGATGACGGTCGGCAAGAAGACCGGCACCTTCGAGGTCGCCTATCCCGACTCGCTGGTCGGCACCGACTCCCACACCACCATGGTCAACGGTCTCGCCGTGCTCGGCTGGGGCGTCGGCGGCATCGAGGCGGAAGCCTGCATGCTCGGTCAGCCGCTGTCGATGCTGCTGCCCAACGTCGTCGGCTTCAAGCTGAAGGGCGCCATGAAGGAAGGCGTTACCGCGACCGACCTCGTGCTGACCGTGACGCAGATGCTGCGCAAGCTCGGCGTGGTCGGCAAGTTCGTCGAGTTCTTCGGCCCCGGCCTCGACAATCTCTCGGTCGCCGACAAGGCGACGATCGCCAACATGGCGCCTGAATATGGCGCGACCTGCGGCTTCTTCCCGGTCGACGCGGCCGCGATCGACTATCTGAAGACGTCGGGGCGCGCCGCGCCGCGCGTCGCGCTGGTGCAGGCTTATGCGAAGGCGCAGGGCCTGTTCCGCACCGCCAAGTCGGCGGATCCGGTGTTTACCGAGACGCTGACGCTCGACCTCGGCGACGTCGTGCCCTCGATGGCCGGCCCGAAGCGTCCCGAAGGCCGCGTCGCGCTGCCCGCGGTCGCGGAAGGCTTTTCGCTCGCGCTCAGCACCGAGTACAAGAAGGCCGGCGAGCCGACCAAGCGCTTTGCCGTCGATGGCAAGAACTTCGACATCGGCCATGGCGACGTCGTGATCGCYGCCATCACCTCCTGCACCAACACCTCGAATCCGAGCGTGCTGATCGGCGCCGGTCTGCTGGCCCGCAACGCGGCCGCCAAGGGCCTCAAGGCCAAACCGTGGGTGAAGACCTCGCTCGCCCCGGGCAGCCAGGTGGTCGCGGCCTATCTCGCCGATTCCGGTCTCCAGGCCGATCTCGACAAGGTCGGCTTCAACCTGGTCGGCTTCGGCTGCACCACCTGCATCGGCAATTCCGGCCCGCTGCCCGAAGAGATCTCGAAGTCGATCAACGACAACGGCGTCGTCGCCGCGGCCGTGCTCTCCGGTAACCGCAACTTCGAAGGCCGTGTCTCGCCGGACGTGCAGGCGAACTATCTGGCCTCGCCGCCGCTGGTCGTGGCCCACGCGCTCGCGGGATCCGTCACCAAGAACCTCGCGGTCGAGCCGCTCGGCGAAGGCAAGGACGGCAAGCCGGTCTACCTGAAGGACATCTGGCCGACGACCAAGGAGATCAACGCCTTCATGAAGAAGTTCGTGACCGCGTCGATCTTCAAGAAGAAGTATGCCGACGTGTTCAAGGGCGACACCAACTGGCGCAAGATCAAGACCGTCGAGAGCGAGACCTATCGCTGGAACATGAGCTCGACCTACGTGCAGAACCCGCCCTATTTCGACGGCATGAAGAAGGAGCCGGAGCCGGTCACCGACATCGTCGAGGCGCGCATCCTCGCCATGTTCGGCGACAAGATCACCACCGACCACATCTCGCCGGCCGGCTCGATCAAGCTCACCTCGCCCGCGGGCAAATATCTCAGCGAGCACCAGGTGCGTCCCGCCGACTTCAACCAGTACGGCACGCGGCGCGGCAACCATGAAGTGATGATGCGCGGCACCTTCGCCAACATCCGCATCAAGAACTTCATGCTCAAGGGCGCCGACGGCAACATTCCCGAAGGCGGTCTCACCAAGCACTGGCCCGACGGCGAGCAGATGTCGATCTACGACGCCGCGATGAAGTACCAGCAGGAGAGCGTGCCGCTGGTGGTGTTCGCCGGCGCCGAATACGGCAACGGCTCGTCGCGCGACTGGGCCGCCAAGGGCACGCGCCTGCTCGGCGTGCGCGCCGTGATCTGCCAGAGCTTCGAGCGCATCCATCGCTCCAACCTGGTCGGCATGGGCGTGCTGCCGCTGACTTTCGAGGAAGGCACCTCCTGGTCGTCGCTTGGTCTCAAGGGCGACGAGAAGGTCACGCTGCGCGGTCTGGTCGGCGATCTGAAGCCGCGTCAGAAGCTGACCGCGGAGATCGTCTCCGGCGACGGTTCGCTGCAGCGCGTCTCGCTGCTCTGCCGCATCGATACGCTGGACGAGCTCGATTACTACCGCAACGGCGGCATCCTGCACTATGTGCTGCGCAAACTCGCGGCGTAAGCGCGGATTTGTGAACGGTGGCTCACCGCGAAGTGAGTAGAAGGTTAAACGAAGGCGGCCTATCACAAGGCCGCCTTCGCGCGTTTGCGGCAGGCTTCAGACGGCCCGCCCGGCGGAAAACTTCGCCTTGACGGTTGCTTGGACGGCTGAATGTGCGGCGCCCGTAAGACTACGGTGACCATCCGGCGGTAAGATTTCCCCTTTCACGAGCAATGGTGTGTGGCGTTCGACATGACAGCAATGACGGCTTCTCATCTGGTTTCGCGCTGGTCCGGTGCACTGTGGTCGGGAGCACTTGGCATCTGTGCGATCGTCGCCGTCATCCGTCCCGCCGAGGCTGACCCTCGCGCCGTGGTYGAGCTCTTCACCTCGCAGGGCTGCTCGTCCTGTCCGCCCGCCGACAAGATCATCGGCGACCTCTCCAGCGATCCCTCGATCATCGCGCTGAGCATGCCGATCGATTATTGGGACTATCTCGGCTGGAAGGACACGCTGGCGGATTCGCGCTTCTCTGCACGGCAGCGGGCCTATTCGCGCATGCGCGGCGACCGTGAGGTCTATACGCCGCAGGTCGTGGTCAACGGCTCCACGCATGTCATCGGCAGCGACCGCGCCGGCATCGAGAGCGCGATCGGCAAGACCGACAAGGGCGCCGGCGTGATGAGCGTGCCTGTGACGATGTCGCTTGCGGGCAAGCAGATCAACGTCTCGGTGGCCGCGAGCAAGGAGCCAACGGTCGCGCACGGCGAGGTCTGGATCTGCTCGGTCGCCAAGTCGGTGCCGATCTCGATCGCCAAGGGCGAGAAT